>NZ_LADY01000040.1:0-83538 GCF_000961715.1 Roseovarius sp. BRH_c41
CCGGCCTCCCCCCGGCGCTCGCAGACCTCGCGCGCGCGCATCACCTGACCGCCTCGGGCGCGCTGCATCTGGCATCCGGTGAAGTGCCCGGCCACCAGAGCCTCGTGCTCCTCAGCCCCGCCGAGCCGGGCTTCTGGCCACATTTCACCGCAACGCCTGAATATCGCGACGGCGCGCGCGACCCGATGAACCGCTGGTCCACCCGCGTCATCACGGCCATGGCCGCAGCACTTGGGGCAACGCCCGTCTTTCCCTTCGACGGCCCGCCGTGGCAGCCCTTCACCGATTGGGCACGCCGCAGCGCCCGCGCTTGGCCGTCACCCGTGGGCCTCTTGGTGCATGATGAGGCGGGGCTGATGATCTCCTATCGCGGCGCACTCGCCTTCCCTGACCGCTTCGCACTCCCGCTGCCCGGTCCACGCCCCTGCGATAGCTGTGCGGATCAACCCTGCCGCAGCGCCTGCCCAGTGGATGCGTTGATCCCCGAGGCCTATAACGTCCCCGCCTGCAAAGCCGATCTCGACCGCCCCGGCAACGACTGTCGCGAGCGCGGCTGTGCCGTGCGCCGCGCCTGCCCGCTCAGCCAATCCTATGGACGACGCCAAGAACAATCCGCCTTTCACATGGGATATTTCGGATGAAGACGCTCATCCTCATGCGCCATGCCAAATCCGACTGGGGCGATCCCCGCCTCCCCGATAGCGCCCGCCCCCTCAACGCACGCGGGCGCAAGGCCTCCACCGCCCTCGGCCACTGGCTCCGCGTCCAGGACCTTCTGCCCGATCAGATCCTCTGCTCCTCTGCGGAACGCACTCAGGAAACCTGCGCCCGGCTCAAACTCGCGACACCACCAGACCTCACTGACGCGCTCTATCTGGCCGAGGCTGACGAGATGCTGGCGGTCCTGCGCCACGCCACCGGCCATCAGGTGCTGATGCTGGGCCACAACCCCGGCATCGCAGAATTCGCGGCCCTGTTGGTCGCCGCCCCCCCGGATCACGAGCGGTTTGACGATTACCCCACCGGCGCCACGCTCGTCGTCAGTTTTGACATCGCCGATTGGTCCGCGTTGCACCCCGGCACCGGCACGGTGGTGCAGTTCCTCACCCCGCACGACCTGCCCTAACCGGCGCATGCAAACGCCACTCTTTATCGGATCAGAGATCTATCGCGGCTCCTCCTACGGAGCGCGCCACCCGCTCTCGATCCCGCGCGTGCCCACCGTGATCGACCTCTGCCGCGCTCTGGGCTGGCTGCCGCCGGCGCAATACCGCACCAGCCCCCGCGCCAAGCCGCAGGCGCTGACCACATGGCACACCCCGGACTATATCACCGCTCTGCAAGTGGCCGAGACATCAGGCCAAGTGACGCCCGAAATCCGCGCCCGCCACCAGATCGGCACGCTGTCCAATCCGATCTACCCAGAGATGTTCCGCCGCCCCGCCACCGCCGCCGGTGGCTCGCTTCTGGCCACAGACCTCTTGGCCACGGGCGGCGTGGCCTATAACCCCGGCGGCGGCACACATCACGGCATGGCCGATCACGCGGGCGGGTTTTGCTACCTCAACGACCCGGTGCTGGCGATCAAGGCGTTTCTGGCCCAGGGACTCAGCCGCATCGCCTATGTCGATATCGACGCGCATCATTGCGACGGGGTCGCCGCCGCCTTCCACGGCGACCCCCGCGTCCTGATGATCTCCACCCATGAGGCCAGGCGCTGGCCCTTCACCGGCACGCTTCATGACCGCGCCGGGGGTCATGCCATCAACCTGCCCCTGCCCCGCGCCACCAATGACAGCGGCTTTGCCATGGCCCTGCACGAGGTCATTCTTCCAGCGGTGCAATCCTTCACCCCTCAGGCGCTCATCCTGCAATGCGGGGCCGATGCCGTGACCGAGGACCCGCTATCGCGCCTCGCCCTCTCCAACAACGCCCATTGGGAGGCGGTGGCGCTCCTGCGCCCACTCGCCCCCCGCCTGCTTGTCTTGGGCGGCGGTGGCTATAATCCCTGGACCGTCGGCCGCCTCTGGTCGGGCGTCTGGGCCACGCTGAATGGCCACGCGATCCCCGACCGCCTGCCCGAACCCGCCCGCGCCATCTTGGCAGCACTCTCCTGGGCGCGCCGCCCGGCCCTGCCTGACGATGCGCTCATCGACACCCTGCGCGACACCCCGCGCCCCGGCCCCATCGCCGATGACCTGCGCGCCTCGGTCCAACACCTGCGCGACCGCCGCACCACTTGGGTCTGACAGCAAAGGGGCGGCGCAGCGCCACCCCTTTCATCGTTCTCAAAATACTCCGGGGGAGTCCCGGACTTGCTCCGGGACGGGGGCAACGCCCCAATCCCTTTTTCAGTGCCCCAAAATTTGGCTCAGAAACAGCTTGGTCCGGTCACTCTTGGGATTGTTAAAGAACTCTTCCGGCTCGTTTTGCTCGACGATCTGGCCCTGATCCATAAAGATCACCCGATTCGCCACCTTGCGCGCAAATCCCATCTCATGCGTCACGCAGAGCATGGTCATGCCTTCCTCGGCCAGTTGGATCATCGTATCCAAAACCTCCGAGATCATTTCGGGATCAAGCGCCGATGTCGGCTCGTCAAACAGCATGATCCGCGGTCGCATGCACAAAGAGCGCGCAATCGCCACCCGCTGCTGCTGCCCCCCCGAGAGCTGGCCGGGATATTTATTGGCCTGCTCCGGGATCTTGACCTTTTCAAGGAAATGCATCGCCACTTCCTCGGCCTCGCGCTTGGGCGTCTTGCGCACCCAGATCGGCGCCAGCGTGCAATTCTCCAGAATCGTCAGATGCGGAAACAGGTTGAAGTGCTGAAACACCATGCCAACCTCTGACCGGATCTTGTCGATATTCTTGAGGTCATTCGACAACAGCGTGCCATCGACCGTGATCTTGCCCTTCTGATGCTCCTCGAGCGCGTTGATACAGCGGATCAGCGTGGATTTGCCCGAACCCGACGGCCCGGCGATCACGATCCGCTCGCCCTGATACACCGTCAGATCAATGTCGCGCAGCACGTGAAACGCGCCATACCACTTGTTCATCTTGGTGATATCGACGGCAACCTGATCCGAGACGTTCAATTGTTTTTCAGCGGCCATGATGATGACCCTCCTTACCGATGATCCGTGCGAAGCTGACGCTCCAGCCACTGGGAATATTGCGAGATACCGTAGCAGGTGATGAAGAACAGGACGCAGGCAAAGCCAAACAGCTCCCAATAGACCCCGTTCCATTCGGACGAGGCGAGGATCGGACCACGGATCATGCCGACGATGTCGAACATCGAAATGACCGAGACCAGCGTCGTATCCTTGAAGAGACCGACGGCCACGTTGACAATGCCCGGAATCGAGATCTTGAGCGCTTGCGGCAGGATGATCAGCTGCATGGATTGCGCGTAATCAAGGCCCAGACTGTCCCCGGCCTCATATTGTCCGCGCGGCAGCGCCGCGAGCCCCCCCCGGATCACCTCGGCGATATAGGCCGACGAGAACATCGTGATCATGATGATCACCCGCAGGATCAGGTCGAAATTCGTCCCCGGCGGCAGGAAATACGCCAGCACAACATTGGCCACGAACAAGAGCGTGATCAGCGGCACGCCGCGAATGAACTCGATAAAGACCACGCAGATCCATTTGATGATCGGCATGCTCGATTGCCGCCCGAGCGCCAGCAAAATACCCAAAGGCAAGGACAGCGACACACAGACCACCCCCAGCATCAGGTTGATCATGAACCCGCCCATATCGCGCGAGGCCACGGCCTGAATGGCCATCACATTCTCCATCGGTCCGGTCACATAGCCCGACAGAATCCAAAAGATGAGCGCCGCCACGAAGGCGGCAATCACCGCGACACCCGCGCTGATCGTCACCACACGGCTATAGGTAAACGCGCCCACCAGCACCCCCAAGATGGCAAAGACCGGCACCAACACCGACCCGCCCCAGATCAGCCAATAGGCGATGAACGGGTAAAGCCCGGTAAAGATCAGCATCTTGCGCGGGAATATCTTGCCAAACAGCACCGGTGCGGCGGCAATGAACAGCAGCACAAAGGCCAAACCGGGCCGCCAATAGAGCTCGGATGGGTATTTGAACCCGAACAAAAGCTGATTCCAGCGCTCCGTCAGCACCGCGAAACAGCCGCCCATCTTGCCATCTAGGATCTCACGACAGGCGGTCAGGCTCGGGCTTTCCCAAACACCGTTGATAAACCAAGGCGCGGTGGAGATAACGATCTGAAACACCACATAGGCCGACACCAGCGTCAAAAGCGCGTTGCCGGGTGACGAGAACAAGTTCTCGCGCAGCCATTTCACCGCCCCCGTCTGCGCCGTTGGAGGCGGCGCTTCGGGCAGCATGTGCGTGCGCACAAAGGCGAGTTGATCACGGGCCATGCTCAGCGCTCCTTCAGCTTGATCGAGTTGTTATAGACGTTCATCACCGCCGAAATGGCGAGGCTGATCGTCAGATAGAACAACATCAGCATCAGCACGCATTCAATCGCGCGCCCCGTCTGATTGAGCGTGATCCCCCCCAGCGTGCCGGTCACATCCATGTAACCCACGGCAATCGCCAGTGACGAATTCTTGGTGAGGTTGAGATACTGCGAGATCAGCGGCGGGATGATCACCCGCAGCGCCTGCGGCAGGATCACCAGATTCATGATCCGCTTGGGCCGCAGCCCCAGCGAGGCCGCCGCTTCCGTCTGCCCCTTGCTGACCGCCTGAATACCCGCCCGCACGTTCTCGGCGATAAAGGCACCGGTATAGATCGCCAGCGCAAACCACAGCGCAATCAGCGAGCCTCGAATATGCAGCCCCCCGTCAAAGTTGAACCCTTTCAACGCCGGGTAATCGAGAGTGATCGGCTGACCCAAGACAAAGAAGATCAGGATGGTCGGCACGAACAGGATCACCAGCGATGGCCATCCCATCGGCAACAGCCGCCCGGTGTCATACAACAGCTTGGTCGCATAGCGGCGGTAATAGAACACCCCCGCAATCGACGCGAGAAAGGTCAGGACAACCACCAGCGATCCCGCCCCCCAAACCGGCGCGGGCACATATACCCCCCGGTTGGTAAAGGCGAACGCATCCAGCAACATCGACGCGTCGGCATTATCCCCGCGGAATTGATTGGGGGACGGCATCGACGCCGTCATAATCGTCGCAATGATCAGGATCCAGATCAGCACCGGCACATTGCGGAAGGCCTCGACGTAAACGGCCATCAGCTTGCGCACCAGCCAATTGGGCGAGAGCCGCAGAATACCCGCTGTCACGCCAAACAGTGTCGCCGTAGCACAGCCCAGAACCGCAACGATCAACGTATTGATCACGCCCACGACGGAGGCGCGCATATGGCTCGACTGGCTGTCATACTCGATGGGTCGCTGGTTGATGTCATACCCAGCCGGATCACTCAGAAAGCCGAACGAGATGTTCTGCCCCTGTGCGGCAAGGTTGCTCACCAAATTGGCCCCGAGATAGCCAAGCAGCAACAGCAAGAGCATGAGCGCAATGAATTGGAACGTATAAGAGCGATACCGTGTGTCATAAATCAGCATAGAAAGCTGAAACGACGCCTTGGGAGGGTCGGTCATCGTTGTCATCTGGGAGTTTCCCTGTGTTTCGACCCGGATTTTTATCGGCATTTCTGCCGTGGGCCGATTTTTAAGTGGTCTAGAGGTGAAAAGGGCGCGGGAGAGACCCGCGCCCTTCGTCAGAAGATTTTACCGGAACGGCGGAGCGTACATGATGCCGCCCTGCGTCCACTGAGCGTTCAGACCACGGGCCAGACCGATCGGGGTCTTTTCGCCGATGTTCTTCTCAAAGATCTCGCCATAGTTGCCGCTGGCGGCAATCGCCCGCTTGGCCCACTCGTTGTCGAGACCGATCATCGCACCCAGATCACCCTCGGTGCCGAGGATACGGTTGATCTCCGGGTTGTCGCCCGCTGCAGCAGACAGCTCGCCGATATTGGCCGAGGTGATGCCCATTTCTTCAGCAGCAACCAGCGCGTAGAACGTCCAGCGCACGATGTCAGCCCAGTCGTTGTCGCCATGGCGAACCAGCGGGCCGAGCGGCTCTTTCGAGATGATTTCCGGCAGGATCACGTGATCCGTGGGGCTCTCGAAGGCTGCGCGAGTCGAGGCCAGACCCGACGCATCGGTGGTGTAGGTGTCGCACGCGCCAGCCAGATACTGCTGCTGACCTTCGGCATTCGTCTCAATCGGCACCGGCTCATAGCTGATGTTATTGGCACGGAAGAAATCCGCGAGGTTCAGCTCAGTGGTGGTGCCGGTCTGAATGCAGACCGTCGCGCCGTCCAGCTCTTTGGCAGAGCTGACACCCAGCGACTTGGGCACAAGGAAGCCCTGACCGTCGTAGTAGTTCACGCCGACGAAATCGAACTTGAGATCGGTATCGCGCGAGAAGGTCCAGGTGGTGTTGCGCGCCAGCATGTCAATCTCGCCCGAGGCAAGCGCAGTAAAGCGGGTCTTGCCGGTGGTCGGCACGAATTCAACAGCATTCGCATCGCTCAGCACAGCGGCGGCGACGGCACGGCACACAGCCACGTCAAAACCTTCCCAAACACCGTTCGCATCGGGGGCAGCAAAGCCCACGAGGCCGGTGGTCACACCACAGTTCAGCTTGCCGCGTGCCTTCACGTCATCCAACGTGGCAGCCGCAGAAGCACCAGCCGCAAGGCCGGCCACCGTCAGCGCGCCCAAAAATACGGTTTTTTTCATGTTTACCTCTTCCTGATTATCCGCCCTTCAAGAGCGGTTTGTCGGATCTTACGACCCATTTGACACTGTGGGCAGGGTTTTCACCCCTCTCAGTGAAGCCAAGTTTGTGTGGATTCATCACTAAACGTCAAGTCTTTGTTCACGAAACCCAATTGCAAACCAATGCCAAACCAGCACTTGCCCTTGCGTCAGTCACGCAGGGATCAGATTGCCCGGTCCTTGCGCGAAAGATCATAGAACCTTTTGGCATGCAGAAAGTCAGATTGTTTCCGCGCCGCCATCTCTTCGGCCTCTTCGTCCTTACCCCATTGCTCCGCCTGCCAGGTTTCATCGACCCGAGACAGGTCCCAGAGCGCATCGGCCGGATATAAATCGTCCAGCGCGGCAAATCCGATCACAAGAGACCCGCTCATACTCACAAGATCGTGAAATGCCGTCAGGGCCCATGTATCAAGGGCCTCCACATGCGCTTTCAGGAGTGAAATCGCCTGAGCGTCCTGCGGCACATGCACCACGCCCACAACCGGAAGCAGCTTTACAGACAGGACCGATTCGGTCCAATCCAACAGCGGATCCCAGGCCTCTGCCTGTTTTTTGATCAATTCCTCGGGACTCGCAGCGCGGTAACAGATCAGATCGCTGTCGCCATAGGCCGCCAGCATCTCGACCACCTCATCCCGTTGCGGCGCGACCTTGTCGAGCGCGGCATTGGCGGACCGGGTACAGGGCATCGTGTTGGGGTCGATCTTGCCGTCCTGCGCATCCCATTCCGCGGCAATCGCCTCTGCCAGCGCTCGCGTCGGCACGATCAGCGTGGCCTTGGCCGGGGTGCGCACCACGCGCCCATCCAACCGCACGCCAAACCCCTCGTCTTCCTCGACAACGCCCGCTTCTTTCCAGAACCGCTTGGCTTTCCATTCGCTCATCGTCTTACCCCCAGAGTCGATCCAACGCAGCGGGCAGCGCCCGGAAATCCGGCACGATCTCGCGCGCGGACCTCAGCGCCTCGGGCCGGTGATAGCCCCAGGCCACCCCGATACCGGCAATGCCTGCCGCCTGCGCCATATCCATGTCAAAGCTCGTATCGCCAATCATCACCGCGTTTTCCGGCGCAACCCCGGTTTCCGCCAGCGCCGCGCGCAGCATCGAGGGATGCGGCTTGGACGGATGATGATCCGCCACCTGCCGCGTCACGAAATAGGACCGCAGATCATGCCCCTCCAAGAGCTTGTCCAATCCCCGCGCCGATTTGCCCGTCGCCACGCCCAACAGGGTCTCCGGCACCGCATGCAGCGCCTTCAGGGTCTCCAGCGCATATGGATAGAGCGGCGAGGACTGCTCGACGCCGGTCTCCAGTCGCAGCCCCATATAGGCCTCCTTGTACCAGCCCACGATGCGCCCCTGAACGTCGCCCGGCAAGGTCGGCGCAAGACGCGGGATCGCCACATCGAGCGAGAGACCGACAATACCCAGAATCAAGTCCCGCTCCGGCGCAGGCTCTCCGGCGCGATCAAACGCCGCCCGCATCGCCGCCAGAATATCGCCTTGGCTATCGACCAGCGTGCCATCGACGTCAAAGATTACCAGACGCAAGGACCGGCTCATGCCATATCCTCGAGCGGGTCCTCCGGTGCCTCGGACGGCACCCACTGAAACAGATCCCATGTCCGCTGCATATGCTCGGGCAACGGCGCGGTAATGTGCAAAATGGCCCGCGACACCGGATGCTCGATCTTGAGCGAGCGCGCGTGAAGATGCAGCTTGCGGCTCACATCACCGCCCAGTTGCGCCCCCCAGCCATCGCCAAGGTTCTCCTGCCCCGAACCGCCATATTTGCCATCGCCGACAACCGGATGCCCGATCTCGGCCATATGCGCCCTGAGCTGATGCGTCCGCCCGGTCACCGGGATCAGCGCCATCCAGGACGTGCGCGCCCCCGCCGCCTCGATCACCGCATAATCAGTGGTCGCGGGCTTGGCCCCCGGCGTGGTCTCGACCTCGCGCGGATGCACGCAGATCATCTTTTCGCCTTCGCCCTTGGCCCCATGCCCCGGCGCCTTGACCAGACCATAGCGCACCGTGCCCATGCGCGGCGTCGGCACACCCGCGACAGCCGCCCAATAGATCTTGCGTGTGTTGCGATGCCGGAACGCCGCCGTCAGCCCCTTGGCCGCCTCCCGCGTCCGCGCCAGCAACAACACCCCCGAGGTGTCCTTGTCCAACCGATGCACCAACCGTGGCTTTTCCTCCGCGCCAAAGCGCAGCGCCTCCGCCAGCCCATCGACGTGCCGCGTCTGCTTGCTGCCGCCCTGCACCGGAAGACCCGGCGGTTTGTTCAACGCGATCACATGATCGTCGCGGTAGATCACGCAAGACTGAATCATCTTGGCATCCGCCGGGCTGATCCGCGCCAGCGCCCCCGTTGGCCGCTCATCCGTATCTGGCAACGGCGGGATCCGCACACTCTGCCCGACCTCGAGCCGCGTCGCAGGCTTCACCCGCCCGCCATCGACCCGCACTTCACCCTTGCGGCACATCTTCTCGATCTGCACTTGGCCGACATGCGGAAACAGCCGCCGGATCCACCGATCCAGCCGTTGATCCCCGTCATCCGGCCCAACAACCCGCGTCTGAACACCGCTCATGCGAAAAACCCCCGCGCCAGCCAGACGCCCAAAATCAATGCCCCGATGGACAATACCACCGACAGCCCGACATAGCCCAGCGCCGCCATCGCCTGCCCCCGCTCCCAGAGCGTAAAGGCCTCGAGCGAGAACGCCGAAAACGTGGTGAACCCACCCAAAAGGCCGCTCATCACCAAGGGGCTCAGATGCCCCACCCCACGCTGCGTCAAGACCACAACAGCCACTCCCATCAGGAACGAGCCAAGGATATTGACCCCCAGCACCGCCACCGGAAATCCAGGACCGACAAAGCGCAGCGCCGCAAGGCCCACGCCATAGCGCAGACAAGAGCCGATCGCGCCCCCTACGGCCACTTGAATGAAACCTGTCATCATGCCCGCGTCTGTCGCGTGCGCCCATGCAATTGTCAAGCGTAGCGCAGTTAACCGCGCGGCAAGGCCTGCCGATCGAACGCCGCCGCCTTGATCATCGCCACCAGCTTTTGCCCCGGCACGACCTCCAGATCGCGCAGCGCCGCCCGCGTCACCCTTGCGCGCAAATGTTGACCCCCGAGCGCGAGCAGAACCTCGGCATAGGCGGTTTCGGCCTCCACCTCGACCCGCAACACCTCGGCCTCTAGCATGTTACGGATGCTGACCCCGGCGGGCCTCGCCAGCGCCAGCGCCACATCGCGCGCCCGCACCCGCAACCGCACGGCCTCTCCAACAGGCAAGCGGATTTCGGGCACCTCAAGCGCAAGACCACCGCCCAGATCAACCCGCGTTAGATGCATGTCGACGTCCTGCGCCACCACATGTCCGGCCAGAACAGCCCCCGCCTCGAACCGGCCCTGTACCCCAGCCAGATCAAGCCGCTCCAGCGTCTCGGCCACGCCGCCCGCCGCCACCACACGCCCCGCCTCCAGCGCGACAATCCGATCCGCCAGTTGCGTGACTTCCTCAATCGCATGCGTCACATAGATCACCGGCACGCCAAACACCCCCGGCAACCGCGCGATATACGGCAGAATTTCCCCCTTGCGCCGCGTATCCAGCGCCGCCAGCGGTTCATCCATCAGCAACAGCCGTGGTCGAGACAAGAGCGCCCGCCCCATCGCCACCCGCTGCCGCTCGCCCCCCGACAGCGTCGTCGCCCCGCGCCCGAACAGCGGCCCGAGATCGAGCGCGTTCACCACATCGTCAAACCCATAACGCGCCGGCAAATCCGCCGCCCGCTTGTCAGCATAGTCCAGATTGCCCCGCACCGAGAGATGCGGAAAGAGCCGCGTATCCTGAAACACATAGCCCACGCCGCGCCGATGCGGGGCCAACCCCCTCCGCCCGTTCAGCCAGACCTCATCGCCATAGGCCAGCCGCCCCCGCGCGCTGGTCTCGAACCCGGCAATCACCCGCAACAACGTGGACTTGCCACACCCCGACGGACCGAACAGCGCAGTTAGCCCCTGCCCCTCGAACCCATGCACCACCTCCAGCGCAAAGCCGGGGAAATCGACCCGGATATCGACACTGAGCGCCGTCATCGCACGCCCGCATGTATGGGAAACCGTCGATTGAGCACATAAACCGCCAGCAGCACCACAAAGGAAAACACCAGCAAGATCGCCGCCAGCATATGCGCGGCCGCATAATCAATCGTCTCGACATGCTCATAGATCTGGATCGAGACCACCCGCGTCTGCCCCGGAATATTGCCCCCCACCATCAGCACTACGCCGAACTCGCCCACCGTATGGGCAAAGGTCAGCACCACCGCTGTCAGATATCCGCGCAACGCCAGCGGCGACGTCACGCTGAAGAACGCATCGAGCGGCCCCGCCCGCAGGCTCGCCGCCGCCTCCAGCGGGCCGCGCCCCACCGCCTCAAAGGCCGATTGCAAGGGCTGCACCATGAAGGGCAGCGAATAGAGCACCGAAGCGACCACCAATCCGACAAAGGAAAACGTCAGTGTCGTTCCCGTCACCTTCAGCCACAGACCGCCCAACGCCGCAGTCGGGCTGAACAGGACCAGCATGTAAAACCCCAAAACCGTCGGCGGCAGCACCAGAGGCAAGGCCGTCACCGCCTCGACCACCGGCTTGATCCGCGCCCGCGTCTGCGCCAGCCACCATGCCAGCGGCGTGCCCAGCAGCAGCAGCAGCAGCGTCGTCATCCCCGCCAGTTGCGCCGTAAGCCAGAGCGGCCCCAGATCAGGAGCCACCATCGCCTGCCCCATATCCGTAGGCGGCGATGATCTGCGCCGCCGCATCGCTGCGCAAATAGTCCAGAAAGGCCCGCGCCGCCGCATTGTCACGCCCCGCAGCCAGCAGCACAGCATCCTGCCGGATCGGCGCATAGAACTGCTGCGGCACCTCCCAATAGCTGCCCTCCGCCGGCAGTCCCGGCTGTTGCACCGCCGAAAAGGCGATAAGACCAAGCTCTGCCGCGCCACTCGCCACCATCGCATGAGTCTGCCCGATATTCTGCCCCATGACGATCTTGGGCTGCACCGCCTCCCAAAGCCCCATGCCGTCGAGCGCGTCTCGCGCGGCCTTGCCATAGGGGGCAAGCTCCGGATTGGCGATCGCCAGATGCCGCAGCCCGGACGCACGCAGCGCCTCTTGCCCGTCATCCCCGATCCGCCCCGGATCGGCACTCCACAACGCCAGCCGCCCCGACGCATAGGCAAAACTGCTGCCCTCGACCCCGAGCCCCTCGTCGATCAACCGCGCCGGAGTGCCCGCATCCGCTGATAACATCATGTCAAACGGCGCACCCGCAGCAATCTGCGCATAGAGCTTGCCGGTCGATCCCGTGGTCAGCACCACCTCATGCCCGGTTTCCAGTGTGAACTGCGCCGCCAAGCTCTCCGCCGCCCCGGCAAAATTCGCCGCAATCGCGGCCAACGCCTCCTCCGCAGAGACGTGCAGCGGCGCGAGGGCCAGAGTGGCGGCAAAAAACGCACGGCCCAGCGCATGGCCCAGCGCACGGCCTGACAATAGTCCGAACATGGCGGTCCTTTCCACTGACGATATGTTCGCTGAAACATATCGCAGGCAAGCTGCGTTCTGACAAGCGTTATGTTCACTCGGAAACATCCCTCAGCAGCGCCGCCAACCCCGCGACCTCCGCCGCCCCTGCCTCGTCGGCAACCGCCTCCAGCGCCCGGTAAAGTCGCAGGATTTCGAGGCCCATCTCGGTCAGCACCGCGCCACCGCCCCCCGGCCCGCCGCGCGTGCTCTCGACCACGGGGGCCGCGAACATCGCGTTCATCGTCTCGATCAGCATCCAGGCGCGCTTATAGCTCATTCCCATTTCGCGCCCCGCCGCCGCAATCGACCCGCAACGCCCGATCCGCTCCAACAGCTCCGCCTTGCCGGGACCCACCATCCGCCCCTCGCCAAAGACGACACGCAGGTGCAAATGAGCTGGATCATTGGGATGGGTCATGCCGTGAGTGTCGCCTGTTCAAGTCCGGCCATATGTATCAAACGCACCAAGAGCCTAGCGGCCTTTCCCCCCTTTGTGAATCACAATGCGGACATGATCGGCAAAACCATGCACACTGCATCGCCGGACCTTCGCCGCACAGTCCACAAAGGACCGCAGAGCGGGACGGAGTTTCCTGTATCTCAGGTCGTATGGATGTCCGATTTCAATACATCTGGCTAACACTTCCAAGCACTGCGTCGACCCGATCTGCGCGCAGCTTGTAGAATACCCAATTCTTGATCTTCTTGCTTTCGACCATGCCGGCCTCTTGCAGGATCTGCATGTGATTGGTCACGGTCGGTTGCTTCAAGCCGATTTTCTCGGTGATGAAGCCGACGCAAACCCCGTCTTTGACCAGATCACCATCGACTTGCGGCGGGAAGTGAGCCTTGGGGTCAGAGAGCCAATGCACGATGCGCAACCGGTTCTCGTGGGCCAAGGCGCGCAGTGTTTGGGCGGTTGACATGTACACATCTTCTGAATAGACAATCATCTATATAGCCTTTCCACTATTCAGGTGCCATATGCCACTTTCCAGAACACCCTTCAACTTCATCCACTGCGATGTTTTCGCCGACAGGCCCTATTCCGGCAATAGTCTGGCGGTTTTCACAGATTGTGCGGGGCTGAGCGGGCCACAAATGCTGACCATAGCCCAGGAAATGCGGCACTTTGAGTCGATCTTCCTGAGCGAGGAAAACGGTCACATCTGCGCGCGGGTTTTCGACCTCTTCGAGGAGTTGCCCTTTGCGGGCCATCCGATCATCGGCGCGGCTTGTAGCTTGCACAAAGAATCGGGCACCGGGGACAGCCGAGAATGGAGCATCGGCCTGCAAGGCGGGAGGGAGGTCACTGTCTCGACGCAGCATCGGGATGGACGCTACTTCGGCACGCTGGATCAAGGCAGGCCGGAGATGATCGGCACGGTTGACACGCAGGAACGGCAGGGCATTGCCAGGGCCTTTAATCTGGACCAACTGGCGGACTTTCCGCTGGAGGTCATCTCCACCGGCCTGAAATACCTCGTCGTCCCCGTCGCCGGTGGGTTGAAGGACGCGCGGATCACTGTTCCAGATCTGGAGCGGACTCTGCATCGTCTCGGCGCGGAGTTTGCCTATCTGGTCGACGTAAACACCCTTGAAGGACGGCATTGGAACAACGACGGGATCATGGAGGATGTCGCGACCGGCAGCGCCGCAGGCGTTGTCGGGGCCTATGCATTGAAGCATGGTCTGGCGGAACCGGGCCGCAGCTTTTCCCTGAAACAGGGCCACTTCATGGGCCGGCCGAGCGAGATTATCGTAACGTCTTTCGGCACGCCAGACGATATCGCAAGGGTCACTGTCGCAGGGGAAGTCGCCCATGTCGGCCGAGGTAAAGTGATCGCGCCATGATCCCGGTTATCGGCCCGGATGCCATTCGCCCGCATTTGAGCATCACGCGGTTGATCCCTGCTGCGGAGCAGGCGTTCCGAGCGATCTCGGACGGCAGCGCGCAGGCGCTGGCCCATGTTCTGCATCCCAACGCGCTGGCCGATATTCATGTGAAATCGGCGACACTCCACGGTTGTCCAATCTTTACGGTCAAGATGGCGGGGTGGTCGCAAGTGCTGGCGGATCGGGGCGAACCGGCATCCAGCGGCATGATTGCGGTCTTTGACAGCGAAACCTGCAAGCCGCTGGCCATCCTGCAAGACGATCATCTGATCTCGGACTACCGGACCGCAGCGGCGGGGGCGCTGGTGGCCAGGCTGTTGGTGCCGCAGGAAGCCCGTTCTGCCTTGATCGTCGGGACCGGGACACAGGCTCGGCTGCAGGCTGAGGCCTTGCTTGCGGTGCGCGCCATCAAGATCCTGCACATCTGGGGGCGGGACCCGACCAAAGCCGGTGAGCTGTGCCGCGCGTTGGGCGCAGGCCTCACCGGGGTGGCCGTGCGAATCGCCGACGACCTGCCAGCGGCTGTTGCCCAGGCCGATGTGATCGTGACCGCGACCGGCGCAAAAGACCCCTTGATACAGGCCGGGTGGCTCAGGGCGGGTCAGCACCTCACCTCGGTCGGATCAGATGACATGACCAAATGCGAGATTGATCCGGCACTCCTCCAAGACGCGGAGGTTTTTGTCGATGCCAAGGTTTCGGCACTCAAATACGGGGCGCCAGCCCGTGCCATCGCGGCAAATTTGTTGCCCGAAGAAGCGCTGACGGAAATCGGATCTGTCCTGACCCGGGAAAGCGGGAACAGGCAGGCGACAACAGTGGCCTGCCTCTCGGGACTGGGCGTGCAGGATCTGACTACCGTGAATGCTTTTTGGGAAGAGCTTGCGTCAGCCGCAATCGGATAACTGCCGTTCAGTTGGACTGCAGAATTTTGCGAAATGGGCTCGTCCCCGGCTTTCGCCGCAACCTGCGCGAAGGTCCGATCTATCAATTTAGGTCAGCTGATGACGTGAAGCTCAAAGTTATCTGACGTTCGACATCAACCCTATTGGTCGGCTTGCCGTGATGGCCATCGCACGCGCTGTGATTTCAATTCGCGGGCACTTGCTCCGGCGTGTAGGTTTTGGACCTTACAAAATCACCTTACAAACCTTACGGATCTTACAGACTCAAATCACGCCCGTCCCCGCCGCGCCCAATTGAGTTGTGCATCAGTCTCAATCGCGCAGGGCCGAATATTTCTCAACCGCTCCAGTGCCTTATCCGCCCCCTCCCCGCTCTCGATCATCAACCGCAACGCCACCATACCCGACCGACCACAGCCGCCCCGGCAATGAACCAACACCCTCCCCCCCCCCGAAAGCGCCCCCCTGACGGCCTCACTGGCCTTATTCCATGCTTCAATTTGGTCATAGCTTGGGGTCCCGAAATCGGGAATTGGATAAGAGATCCAGCGCGTCCCAGACTCCTGAACATCTGCGGCTAGCCCCCCGGCCCCAACGGCCACCATCTCGGCCTCGGTGGTCAAGGAAATCACCAGCGCGGGCTTCCAGTCGCAGATATGCGCCAGATCGCCCGGATAGTCTCCACTCGCCCCCGGAAGGGGCGAAAGGGCCAATGTCCCCCCCCCGACCCGCAGGGCGTATATGATAAAATCACTCATTATTTCAATACCTTGCGCGCCATTCAAACTGGCGGGACCATCAGGCGCTCGACGCTCTCACCTCGACAATCCACGTCATGTCCTCCCTCATCCTTCCCTCAGCTTTGGCATATCCTATCAAAAAAGCAAGGTGGACGCCCTCCCTCCCCCGCCTTACGTTGTGTAATCATCCGAATCCCGCAAAGGCTCTTTCATGTCCGACACCCCCACCCCCGGCTATCAGGTTCTCGCCCGCAAATATCGGCCCGAGACCTTTGCCGATTTGGTGGGTCAGGACGCCATGGTCCGCACCCTCAAGAACGCCTTTCAGGCCGACCGCATCGCGCAAGCCTTTATCATGACCGGCATTCGCGGCACCGGAAAAACCACAACCGCACGCATTATTGCCAAGGGCATGAACTGCATCGGGCCTGACGGAATGGGCACCCCCACGACCGAGCCCTGTGGCGTCTGTGAACATTGCCGCGCCATTATGGAGGGTCGCCACGTAGATGTGATGGAGATGGACGCCGCCTCGCGCACCGGCGTAGGCGATATCCGCGAAATCATCGAAAGCGTGAATTATCGCGCAGCATCAGCACGTTACAAGATCTATATCATCGACGAGGTGCATATGCTCTCGGTCAATGCGTTCAACGCATTGCTCAAGACGCTGGAAGAGCCGCCCGCGCATGTGAAATTCATCTTCGCCACAACCGAGATCCGCAAGGTGCCGGTGACGGTACTGTCGCGCTGCCAACGCTTCGATCTGCGCCGCATCGAGCCTGAGGTGATGATCGCCCTCCTGCGCCGCATCGCAGACAAAGAGAGCGCACAGATTTCAGACGACGCGCTCGCGCTCATCACCCGCGCGGCGGAAGGCTCAGCGCGGGATGCAACCTCGCTGCTGGATCAGGCGATTTCGCATGGCGCAGGCGAGACGACGGCGGATCAGGTCCGGGCAATGTTAGGGCTGGCGGACCGTGGCCGCGTGCTCGATCTTTTTGACATGATCCTGCGGGGCGATGCAGCAGGCGCGCTCTCGGAACTCAGCGCGCAATATGCCGAAGGCGCTGATCCCCTCGCCGTGCTGCGCGATCTGGCCGAGATAACCCATTGGATTTCTGTTGTAAAAATCACGCCTGACGCGGCCGATGATCCCACCATCGGCCCAGACGAGCGCGCGCGAGGGCTGGAAATGGCCACGGCCTTGCCGATGCGCGTGCTCACCCGCATGTGGCAAATGCTGCTCAAGGCGCTGGATGAAGTGGCGCAATCACCCAATGCGATGATGGCCGCCGAAATGGCGGTGATCCGCCTCACGCATGTGGCCGACCTGCCCACGCCCGAGGATCTGGTGCGGCGTCTGCAAGACGCGCCACCAACCGGTCCGGGTGGCGGAGGCATGCGCACGCAACCTTCGCCAAACCAGACCACAGCTGCGCAAAGCGTGACTTACACTCAGACCCATTCCGGCCCCTCCGGTCCCGTCGCCCAAGGCAGTGCATCCCCGATGCTGGCGCAAGACCCGGAACAGGCGCTTGCCCGCTATCCGACGTTTGAGCATATGCTGGAGCTCATTCGCACCAACCGCGACGTGAAACTCTTACTCGAAGTCGAGGGGAATTTGCGCCTCGCCAATTACCGCCCCGGTCGGATCGAATTCACGCCCACGCCGGACGCGCCCGGCGATCTTGCTCAACGGCTGGGCAGCGCTCTGCAACGCTGGACCGGTAATCGCTGGGCGGTAACCGTTGTCAATTCCGCCACCGCCCCCACAATCCTCGAGGCGCGCAATGCCGCTGAGGATGCACTTGAGGCCGAAGCCCAACAGCACCCACTTGTGCAAGCCGTCTTTGCCGCCTTCCCCAAGGCCAAAATCGCCCGCGTCAAGACCGTGCAGGACATCGCAAACCATGCCGAAGCCGAGGCGCTGCCTGAGGTTGAGGATGAATGGGATCCGTTTGAAGAGGACTGAAAGCACCGCCTCTTGCCAGTCGCCTTTTGACAACAGATATGCTTAAAGGCGGAAAATCCATTCGATGGCTCTAGATCAATGGGCCAGAACCAAAGGAGATCACAGCATGTTCAAGGGTTTGGGCCAAATGGGCGATATGGCCAAGATGATGAAGGCCGCGCAGGAAATGCAAAAGAAGATGGCCGCGCTGCAAGACGAAATGCACACGATCATGGTGACGGGCGAATCCGGCGCAGGTCTGGTCAAGGCGACCTGCACGGCCAAGGGCGAGCTCAAGGCGCTCGACATCGACCCGTCGATCTTCAACTCCGATGACAAAGAGGTTGTCGAGGATCTGATCCTTGCCGCGATCAAGGATGCGCAAGCCAAGGCATCGGCCCGCGCCCAAGAGGAAATGGGCAAGATCACCGAAGGCATGGGCCTGCCCAAGGACATGAAGCTGCCGTTCTAGGCCACACCGTCCATCTTGCTGAAAATACGCACGAAATCAGCACCAACGCATGTTCCCTGATCGGACCCCGAGATTGAGCAGCACCCGCGAAATCGACGCTCTCATTGACATGATGGCCCGCCTGCCTGGACTCGGTCCGCGCTCGGCCCGGCGGGCAGTGCTGCATATGATCCGCAAACGCGCGCTGCTGCTCTCTCCTCTCGCGCGGCTGATGCAGATCGTAGCGGATACGGCCCGCGAATGTGCCACCTGCGGAAATATCGGCACCACCGAGATCTGCGACATCTGCGCCAGTGCAAAACGTGCCAATGGCCAAATCTGCGTCGTCGAAGATGTGGCCGATCTCTGGGCGATGGAACGCGGCCAGGCTTTCAAGGGGCGGTATCACGTGCTGGGCGGCACACTCTCGGCGCTGGATCAGGTCGGACCCGAGGTATTGCGCATTCCTGACCTGGTTGCGCGTGTCGAGTCAGAGGCGATCACCGAGGTTATTCTTGCGCTCAACGCCACTGTCGATGGTCAAACCACCGCGCATTACATCGCCGATCAACTGGATGGCAAAGTTACGCTCACGTCGCTTGCGCAGGGTGTTCCCATTGGCGGCGAGTTAGACTATCTGGACGACGGCACAATCAGCGCGGCCCTCTCGGCACGCAAGCGTCTGTGACACGCGTCCTTTTTTTCCAGCTCTACGTTCAATGGATACACAGTTCTTCTCATGGCCCCGCTTACCCTCGCTCTTATCTACCTCGCGGCGCTGAATTTGCTGACCTTGGGGCTGTTCTGGTGGGACAAACGCTGCGCCATCGAGCGGCGTTGGCGCGTGCCTGAAAGCACGCTCTTGACGCTCAGTCTGATCGGAGGCTCACTCGGGGCCAAGACAGGTCAGGGCATATTCCGTCACAAGACGCGAAAAGAACCATTTCGCACCTCGCTCAACGCCATTGCGGTCCTACATATCGGCTTTCTCGCGGCCCTCGTGTTGCCGGAATTTCGCGCCTCTGTCATGGAGCTGTTGACGCAAACCGCCGGATATGTGCTCGGCCTCGCCTACACTTGGGTCGTTTCGGCCTGAAACTTTGCCAAGCAGGTCTCGACGGCAGTGCAGGCGCATCCCAACCCGTAACACGACATGAAAAAGGCCCAAGAGTACATCCTGGGCCTTTTCGAACAGGGCGCGTCTGAGACGATTACCGGCGGCGTGAGCCGGTATCCTCATCCTCATCCTCGTCGTCATCATCATCCGAGGCTGGAAGATTAAAGAAGCTCTCAGCGTCGTATTTCTTTTCACGTTCTTCCGGGTGGTAGTCCTGCCCCAGAGTAAAGCTCTCCAACCCTTCGAGGGCTGTGGGGATACGCGGCTCGGCATCGCCACCAAGGCTCTGCTCGGTGCTCAGCAATTTGCGACGTTCATCATCGGTCAGCGCTGCACCTTCCTTGGCCTTTTTGGCGGCGGCTTTTTGCACGGCAGCATCCAGTTCGGATTGCTTGCACAGGCCAAGCGCCACCGGGTCGATGGGTTGGATATTGCCGATATTCCAATGGGTGCGCTCGCGAATCGCCTGAATGGTCGGTTTCGTTGTGCCCACAAGGCGCGAAATCTGACTATCGGCCAATTCTGGATGGAACTTGACCAGCCAAAGGATCGAGGCCGGGCGATCTTGACGCTTGCTGAGCGGCGTGTAGCGCGGACCACGCCGGGTCTCTTCCCCCTGAGCAGCGGCGTTGAACTTCAGCTTGAGCTTGTGCAACGGATTGGACTGCGCGCGGTCAATCTCTTCTTGCGTCAGCTGGTTATTCGCAATTGGATCAAACCCCTTGACGCCGGTGGCCACATCGCCATCGGCAATCCCCTGCACTTCCAATTCGTGCATGCCACAAAAATCGGCAATCTGCTTGAAACTGATCGTCGTGTTGTCCACCAGCCAGACGGCTGTGGCCTTGGCCATGATCGGCATAGACATCTCTCAGGTCTCCTTTACCCAAAACTTCCCCGTCGCCTGAAAGGGCGGTTCCGGCGGGCCGGAACGGGTTTCCATTGTAGGGGAACTTGGCGGCCTTATACTTGCCCTGCAAATAAAATGAAAGACCAAAGAATGCGCGCCCTTTTGCCTCTGTTTCTCTACTTGTGTCTTCTCCCTGCCTCTGCCGCCGCGCAATCAAACAGCTCAGGCGTTTTCGACTATTACGTCCTCAGCCTGAGCTGGTCGCCCACTTGGTGCGCGCTCGAAGGCGACGCACGCGGCGCCGCTCAATGCGCGGACGCGGCCGATACCGGCTGGGTATTGCACGGCCTCTGGCCGCAATATCATCGGGGTTGGCCAGAGCATTGCCAGAGCCCACATGCCCCACCCACCCGCACGATGACCCGCGCAATGGAGGATGTAATGGGAAATGCGGGACTCGCTTGGTATCAGTGGAAAAAACACGGCTCTTGCTCGGGGCTGCCCGCCGCTGACTACTTCGCCCTATCGCGCGAGGCTTATCGTCGGCTCTCGCGGCCAGAGGTGTTTCGCAAGCTCTCAAAACCGGTGAAACTGCCCGCCAAAGTGGTCGAAGAGGCGTTTCTCAAGGCCAATCCGGGCCTTGAGCCTGACATGCTGACGATCACCTGTCGCGCAGGACGCATCCAGGAGGCGCGCCTCTGCCTCTCGCGGGATTTGACCCCCGTGCCCTGCGGCGTCGATGTGGTGCGCGATTGCGCGCTGCGGGATGCGCTCTTTGATCCAATCCGCTGATCTCTCCGCATGCCCCCTTGAACCCCACCGGTAATTCCTGAATGGTCGCGCCAAACGCGCGCAGAAATCAGGGCAGGCAAAGACATGGACATCCGGGCAATCCTCATGGGGCTGGGCTTTGCGCTCATGTGGTCCTCGGCTTTCACCTCGGCGCGGATCATTGTCTCTGCCGCTCCGCCGCTCACAGCGCTTGGCCTTCGGTTCCTGATCTCGGGCCTGATCGGCATAGCCATCGCCCTGTTACTGGGGCAAACGTGGCGTCTCACGCGGGCACAATGGCGCGCCACTATCATTTTCGGAATCTGTCAGAATGCGCTCTATCTCGGCCTGAATTTTGTCGCCATGCAGACGATCGAGGCCTCCTTGGCCGCGATCATCGCCTCCACCATGCCGCTCATCGTGGGCTTTTTCAGCTGGATCTTTTTGAAGGAGCGGCTTGGAAAGGTTGGAATCATGGGGCTCTTTGCCGGGCTTGGCGGCGTGGTGATCATCATGGGCGCGCGGCTTCAGGGGGGCATGGACCTCTATGGCGTGGGTCTCTGTGTGATTGCGGTGTTTGCACTGGCCTTTGCCACGCTGGCGGTGCGCGGCGCGGCATCGGGGGGCAATTTCCTGATGGTTGTAGGCTTGCAGATGATGGTGGGCGCGGTCCTGACCGGCTCCATCGGCCTTGCCACTGAACCCCTCGTAATCGACTGGAGCACGCAGCTTGTGGTGGCCTTCCTCTACACCACGCTGATCCCCGGCCTCGCCGCCACGCTGGTCTGGTTTCTCTTGGTCGAGCGGATCGGCGCCACCCGCGCCGCCACCTTCCATTTCCTCAACCCGTTCTTTGGCGTGGCCATCGCCGCGATGCTGCTCAATGAGGCGCTGCGGTTGGGCGACCTGATCGGCGTGCTGGTGATCATGGGCGGGATTCTGGCGGTGCAACTGTCACGGCAAGGGCGGATTTGATCCATTCACCGGCAACGCCCTTAGGTCTCGGACATCGCAAGTTTGAAAGCGGCAAAGCAAAAGAACAAGCCCAGAGTTGCTTCTATCCAGCGCCGGCCGGCGGCATAGGCTGTGCGGACAGGCGCTGCCGACAATGCCACGGCCCAAGCCCCGTGGCATCCGAAGGAAATTGCAAACGCTCCGGCGAAGAAGAGCGTCACCACTCCGGCCCCGGCACCCTCAACTGACCCGATAGAGGCAATCGCGATCCAGAATGCAATCGCCTTGGGATTGGTAATCTGCAACAAGTAACCAGCCATGAAATGCCGCAGCGGTGAACGACGTTCGGCGTTCAGAGGGCGCAGAGCGGGTGGGTTCAACGCCTTTTGAAACGCCCCCCATGCAAGATAGAGAAGATAGGTGGCCCCAATGACGCGCAGAGCGCTCATCGCCCAGGCAGCCTGTGACAGGATAAGGCCGACCCCCAACATGGTTAGAATGTTGATTGTTGTGCTTCCGACGGCAACCCCCAACGTCGCCATCAGCGCTGGCCGGCGCCCATGTTCGGTGGCAATCCCAATCAACATGGCCACGGATGGCCCCGGCGAAGACGCTGCGACCAAAAGAATGGCGTAGGCAGCCAAGATGCCGGGCAAGTACAAGGCAAGGTCGGTCATGGTGATTTCCAATTGATTTCCGGTATGCTCATTTCTGCGGAAAACCGACCCTCTGTCCAGCGCCAACACTTCGCTATATATCGAAGTATGCCTGAAATCAACGAGGGAGCATCCCACCCCCAGAATCCGCCACTTGCCACCATGACCTCTGGCGTAGGTAGCAGCCCGTCCCTATCAGAAAAGCGAGGTCAGCCGATGCGCCCCCGCGGCCCATCCCCTACCTGCCCACGATGCAAAAGCAGGTGATCGAGTATCACGCAGGCCATCATCGCCTCGCCCACCGGCACCGCGCGAATACCGACGCAGGGATCATGCCGCCCCTTGGTCACGACCTCGATGGGGTTTCCATCCACGGTGATCGACTGGCGCGGGGTCAGGATTGATGATGTAGGCTTGACCGCAAACCGCACAACGATCTCCTGGCCTGTCGAAATCCCACCAAGAATACCCCCCGCATGGTTCGAAGCGAAATGCGGGCCATTCTCGCCCATGAAAATCTCATCGGCATTGGCGCTGCCGGTGAGGCGCGCCGCCGACATGCCTTCGCCAATCTCGACGCCTTTGACGGCATTGATTGACATCATCGCGGCGGCCAGATCCGTATCCAGCTTACCATAGATCGGCGCGCCAAGCCCCGCAGGCACGCCGCGCGCGACGACTTCGATCACCGCGCCGACCGAATCGTGCTTCTTGCGCAACGCTTGCAGATAGTCTTCCCACGCAGGCGCCGCCGCCGCATCGGGCAGCCAGAAATCATTGCCGTCAATCGCGTCCCAATCGAACCGCGCGCGGTCCAATTCCATCTCGCCCATGGCGACCATGTAGCCCTTGATCTCGATCTCCGGCACCAAGGCCGCAAGCGCGGCCCGCGCCACACCGCCCGCTGCCACCCGCGCCGCCGTTTCCCGCGCCGAAGACCGCCCGCCACCGCGCGGATCACGCAGACCATACTTGAGGTGATAGGTGATATCGGCATGGCCGGGGCGGAACGTCTTGGCAATCTCGCCATAATCGCGCGAGCGTTGATCGGTGTTCTCGATCATCAACTGGATCGGCGTGCCCGTGCTCTGGCCCTCGTAGACGCCTGAGAGGATGCGCACCGCATCGGGCTCGTTGCGCTGCGTCATGTTCTTGTTCTGGCCCGGACGGCGCTTGTCCAGCCAGAGCTGCAACATCGCCTCATCCAGCGCCACGCCCGGCGGGCAACCATCGACCGTAGCACCCAAGGCAGGGCCGTGACTTTCGCCCCAAGTGGTGAAACGAAACAGATGACCAAATGTGTTGAGGCTCATGCGCAAGGCTCCTTTGTCGTTCATCTAGCCTCGGCTTGTCCGCGCCTCAAGCCATTTTGGCGGGCATTTGTCGCAAACAGGCGATCCATGGGATCGAATCGCGATAGTCTCTTGCTCGGGATGGGCTGGCGGAGCGGTATAAACCGAATGACAGCGGCACGTTCAAAAAACACTGGCGCAGGGCACGGACCCTGCTAACACTACCGGCAAGACTGTCCAAAAACGACAGCACACCGACAACAAACTCAACAGGGAGAAGATAATGACCAATGACACCTCGCACGACAACGTGCGCCCGGTCGTCCGCAAGATGGCCGAGGACACCCGCGCCGGCAAGATGAGCCGCCGCGAATTCGTGGCGCTTGCTTCGACCTTCGGCGCATCCTCTGCCGCAGCCTACGGCCTCCTTGGCCTTGCGGCACCCGCCCCCGCCTATGCTCAAGAGGGCAAGACAGGCGGCGTGTTGCGCGTGGCCAGCCGGGTAATGGACATCACCGACCCGCGCAAATATGCGTGGTCCGAGCCGGGCAACCTGGCCCGTCAATTCTGCGAGCCGATGGTCCGCTGGGCCTCGGATTTCACCTTTCAGCCGATGCTGCTCGAAGCGTGGGAGGTCAGCGACGACGCCAAGACCTACACGCTCAAAGTGCGCCAGAATGCGGTCTGGAACAACGGCGACGCCTTTACCGCAGATGACATCATCTACAATCTCAACCGCTGGTGCGACAAGGCGGTCGAGGGCAATTCCATGGCCTCGCGCATGGGCACTCTGATCGACCCCGAGACCAACAAGGCCATTGATGGCGCCATCGAGCGCGTCGATGATTTCACCGTTCGCCTCAACCTGCCGCGCCCTGATATCACCATCATCGCGGGCATGTCGGACTATCCCGCGCTCTGTGTGCATTCGAGCTTTGGAGAAGATGGCGATCTGGCCAAAGCCCCCATCGGCACCGGCCCGTTTGAGCTTGTTTCGATCGAGATCGGTGTTGCTGCGGAATACAAGCGCCGCGAGAATGGCAAATGGTGGGGCGGCGATGTCTATCTCGACGGCATCCGCTTTATCGACTTTGGCGAGGACAACGCCTCGATCGTTGCTGCGTTTGACGGCGACGAAATCGACATCAACGACGAATCCACGGCCGATTTCATCGAATCCTACGACGCACTTGGCCTGACCAAACAGTCCAAACCCACGGCCAACACCATCGTCGCCCGCATGCGCGCCGATACCGCGCCCTATGACAGCAAAGACTTGCGTAACGCCATTCAATTGGCCTGCGACAATGCCGTGCTCTTGGCGATCTCGATCAATGGCGAGGGTGTGCCTGCGGAAAACCACCACGTTGCCCCGTTCCACCCGGAATATGCCGAACTGCCCGCTATCGCGGCAGACCCGGCCAAGGCCATCGAAATGGCACGCGCTGCGGGCCATGGCGATACAGAGATCGACATCATCTCGATTGATGGCGATTGGCGCACCACGACCACCGATGCCATCGGCGCGCAACTGCGTCAGGCCGGCTTCAACGTCAAGCGGACCGTGATCCCCGGCTCGAGCTTCTGGAACGACTGGACCAAGTATCCGTTCTCGACCACCAACTGGGGGCCGCGCCCCTTGGGTGTGCAGGTGCTGGCACTGGCCTATAAATCAGGCGAAGCGTGGAACGAATCCGGGCACGCCAACCCAGAGTTCGATGCCCTGCTTGACGAGGCGCTCGGCATTTTTGACGCAGACAAGCGCCGCGAATATTCCGCCAAGCTGCAAGCGATGTTGCAAGACAGCGGTGCGGTGATCCAGCCGTTCTGGCGCAATCAGGCGCTGCACCACACCGACAAGGTCAAGGGCGTGCAAGCGCATCAATTCCGCGAAATGCATTACGAGCAGGTCTGGCTCGACGTCTGATCGCCCCCGCCTGACAGATCGGGCCGCCCATGACGGGCGGCCCGTTTCATTTACGCCACCTCTGCACGCAAGACCGCCATCCGCTCGGTCAAGAGCTTGCGTGACATCTCATCCTTGAGCTTACCTTGATCGTCAAACGCGTTCATCGCCCCGGCAATCAACACAGCCGTGCCGGGCAAGAGCCGCGCTTGCAACTGGGTAAGGCAAGACAGCGTCATGAACTGCGCGGTCTCGCCCCCGGTGCGCCCCGCAGAGGCGGACACCACCACGACGGGTTTATCCTTAAAGGCCGCACCCGGCACCCGGCTGATCCAGTCCAGACCATTCTTGAGCACGCCAGTGATACCTTTGTTGTATTCCGGCGCACCGATCACCACGGCATCCGCATCCTTGATCTGCTGGACGAGGTGCTTCACTGCATCTGGCACGCCCTCCGCTTCTTCCAGATCGCCATCATAAAGCGGCAGCGCCAGATCGCCCTCGCTCACATCCGCCGGGCCAAAGGCCTCTGCCGCCTCGGCCAAAAGCATGCGGTTATACGATCCTTTGCGCAGCGATCCTGAAATCAACAAGAGCTTCGGGTTTGCCATCTGAAATCCTCTCAAGGGTTATAATCGTTCCGCGCACAAACTGGTGCGCGACACGGCATTTGGCAACCGTGACTGCCCGCACAGCCGCTGTGCAAGCTCTCAGAGCCCAAGAAAAACCCCGGCGCGGGGATCAAACCGCAGCCGGGGAAGTACCCGCCAAAGAGTGCGAGGAGGACGTCGTTACCAGTCCACCGGACCCTTGTCCGCGAATTGATGGACCAGAAAATCAATAAAGGCCCGCACCTTGGGTTGGGTGAACCGACCCGGCGGATAGACCGCATAAATGCCCTGCAATTCCAGCGGCAAATCAGGCATGGCATCTTCAATCAGCCCATCGGCCATGGCACGCGAATAGAGAAACGAGGGTAGATAAGCGATACCAAGCCCCGAAATCGCAGCATTCAGGAGGGATTGACCATCGTTGACGCTGAGCCCCCCCGCCGTGCGCACTTGCCGCTTTTCCCCCGAGGGCGCGGTCAGTTTCCACACCGCGCCACCTGCCTGACTCGAATAATGCAAGAGCTTGTGTTCGTTGAGATCGTCAATCTTCTGCGGCCGCCCGTATTTTTCAAAGTAATTCGGGCTGGCGATCATCCGCTTGGTGGTCTCTGTCAACTTGCGGGCGCGCAGCGTGCTGTCCTCCAACTCGCCAATGCGCACCGCCATGTCAAACCCTTCGGAGATCAGCTCGACATAGCGATTGTTGAGCACCATATTTACAGTGATGTCTGGGAATTCATCCAGGAATGTTCCCAACACCGGGCTCAGATGATTGACCCCGAAATCTGTGGCTACGGAAATCCGCAACAGGCCCGACGGGTCCGACTGCATCGAACTCACCAGCGCATCCGCCTCGCCCGCGTCATTCAGAACCCGCAATGCCCGATCATAATAGGCAAGCCCAATCTCGGTCGGGCTCACCCGCCGCGTGGTCCGGTTGAGCAACCTTGCCCCCAAACGGGCCTCCAGCGACGACACGTGCTTGGACACGGCGGATTTGGAAATGCCCATCTTGCGGGCTGCGTCAGTAAATCCACCCTGATCCACCACGGTGGCAAAGGCTTCCATCTCGGTCAGGCGATCCATACTCGTACCTCTGAGTTGCGTCTTGAAGATCTTTGTGACGGGAAAATCGGGCACAACTGGGGCGCTTGCCAGACAATATCTGGATTTCGTCGTCATCGTTCGCCAGCTGGAAACATGGAAACACCAAGCTGTGATTGTTGACGAGATACGTCAGCGCACCACTTATGTTACCATATCCATCGGAGGAGCTACCATGACGCGCATCATTACACTCACTGCCGCCGCCTTTCTGAGCCTCACGAGCCCCCTCTTCGCCGGGGATACCCCCGCACCCGAAGGGGCCGAGGTCTATTTCGTCAATCTCGAGGATGGCGCCACCGTCACGGCACCGGTCACCGTCATCTTTGGCCTCAAAGGCATGGGCGTGGCCCCTGCCGGCACCGAAAAAGAGGCGACCGGGCATCATCACGTGCTGGTCAACCGCCCGCCTTTGGGTGAAGGGCCGGACGGTACCGAGGAGCTGAACGTGGGTCTGCCCGCCGATGACAACCACCGCCATTTCGGCGGCGGCCAGACACAGGTGACGCTGGATCTGGCACCGGGCACCCATACGTTACAACTGGTCATGGGCGACCTGAACCATGTGCCCCACGATCCGCCGGTGGTATCCGAGGTGATCACGATCACCGTCGAATAAGCCGCGTCAGAGCGCGGCAGCCAGCCGCGTGCCCTGATCAATCGCGCGTTTCGCATCAAGTTCGGCGGCCAGATCCGCGCCGCCGATCACATGCGACGTAACGCCCCGCGCCTCCAGAGCGTCGGCCAGGCTGCGCTCGCTCAACTGACCCGAGCAGAGCACGACGGTATCCGCCTCGATCAGCGTCGGGCGTTCACGCGCCTCGCCAAAACTCACATGCAACCCCGCCGCGTCAATGCGCTCGTAATTGACGCCGCCGATCATCTCGACGCCTTTCATCTTGAGCGCGGCACGGTGAATCCAGCCTGTTGTTTTGCCCAAACGCTTGCCGGGGGCTTCTGCCTTGCGCTGCAAGAGCGTGACCTTGCGCGCGGGCGGCTCTGGCTGCGGCCCCTGCGGCGACAGACCTCCGCGCACCTCTGCCGGATCGCCCACGCCCCATTCGGCGCGCCAGAGCGCGATATCCTCGGTCGGGCTAATCCCCTCATGCACAAGGTATTCGGACACGTCGAATCCAATGCCGCCCGCGCCCACAACCGCCACACGGCGACCCACCTCTGCGCCCCCCCGCAACACGTCGATGTAATTCACCACATTCGACGCATCCTGCCCCGGGATACCCGGATCGCGCGGGACAACGCCGGTGGCGATGATCACGGCGTCAAACCCGTCCAAATCCTCGGGACGCACCTCCTGCCCCAGCCGCAGATCGACGCCCGATTCGGCAACCATGGTGCCGAACCAGTCCACCAACCCGCGAAACTCTTCCTTACCAGGGATGACCTTGGCCATGTTCAACTGACCACCCAGTTCCGCCGCGCGATCAAAGAGCGTCACTTGATGCCCCCGCTCCGCCGCCGTAATCGCCGCCGAAAGGCCCGCAGGCCCCGCACCAACCACCGCAATCCGCTTGGACACCGTCGCAGGCGCAATCACCAATTCCGTCTCATGGCAGGCGCGCGGATTGACCAGACAGGATGTCAGCTTGCCCGAGAATGTGTGATCGAGGCACGCCTGATTGCACGCGATGCAAGGCGCAATCGTGGCGCTGCGTCCCGCCACCGCCTTGTTGACGAATTCCGCATCCGCCAGAAACGGCCGCGCCATGCTGACCATATCGGCAGCGCCCTCCGCCAGCACCCCCTCGCCCACTTCGGGCGTGTTGATCCGGTTCGAGGTGATGACGGGAATCCCCACCTTGCCCATCAGCTTTTTCGTGACCCAGGCAAAACCCGCACGCGGCACGCTCGTCGCAATCGTGGGGATCCGTGCCTCATGCCAGCCGATGCCGGTGTTGAGGATCGAGGCACCCGCACCCTCGATTTCTTGCGCCAGTTGCACCACCTCGTCATGGGTGCTGCCACCCGGCACCAGATCAATCATGCTGAGCCGGTAGATGATGATAAAGTCAGACCCCACCGCCGACCGCGCCCGGCGCACCACCTCGATCGGCAGGCGCATACGGTTCTCATAAGAGCCACCCCAGCGATCCTCGCGCTTGTTGGTATGGGTCACAAGAAACTGGTTGAGGAAATACCCCTCAGACCCCATGATCTCGACCCCGTCATAGCCTGCCTCGCGCGCACGGGTTGCGGCGGTGACGATATCAGCGATCTGTTTCTCGATCCCGTCCTCATCCAATGCCTTGGGCGTAAAGGGTGAAATCGGCGACTTGATGGCCGAGGCGCTCACGCATTCCTTGCCATAGGCATAGCGCCCGGCATGCAGGATCTGCATCGCGATGAGACCACCTGCCTCATGCACCCGGTCCGTGACGATCCGGTGATTGGCGATATCCTCGGGCGTAAAGAGCCCCGCCGCACCGGGGAACACGCCCCCCTCGCGATTGGGCGCCATGCCGCCCGTGACCATCAGACCGACACCGCCCCGCGCGCGCGCTGCATAAAACTCCGCCACCCGGTTCCAGTCGCGGGTTTCCTCCAGCCCCGTGTGCATCGACCCCATCAGCACGCGGTTCTTTAGCGTCACATGCCCCAGATCGAGCGGGCTGAGAAGATGCGGATACTCGGACATGGCTGACCTCCCTTGGCTGCCTCGCACCATGGCTTGGGCCTACGATCTTGTCACCCCGAAACGCTGCGTTACACAGTGGGCCGGTGAGAGCGCCTGGGCAACGGCCCCATAGAAACGATCCAGCGCGCGCGTTGACCATGACCATAACGCCCCAGGACCCTTACCCGACAAAGCGCCGTGCCACCTCGCCCGCCATATAGCTCACACGCCCGCCCGCAAGCGTGGCCATCACACGCCGTGTCTCGGGCTCGATGACCACCAGATCAGCCCGCAATCCCGCCTGCAACACACCGCGGTCGTCCAGCCCAAGCACCTCTGCCGGACCGCGAGAGACAAGCCGCCATGCCGTTGCCAGATCACAAACCCCGCCATCCGCGAGAAAAAACGCCGCGCGCTTGAGCGAGGGATAGTGATAATCCGACGCCAGCGCATCCACGAGGCCCATCGCCACCAGATCGACCGCGCTGACATTGCCCTTGTGTGACCCACCACGCACCAGATTGGGGGCGCCCATGATGACGCTATCGCCACCCGCGCGCGCCTCTTCGGCGGCTTCCACTGTCTCGGGGAATTCGGCAATCGTCATGCCGCGCGCCCGCGCCACGCGCCGCGCCTCGGCGGTCCCGTCATCATGGCTCCCCAACCGCACACTCTGCGCGCGCAACCCAGCACTCAACCGTTCCAACGCAGGCCCGACCTCGGTTATTCTGTCATGCAATCCCTGAATGAACTCCAGATGCTTTTCGGGATTGCGCCCAATCCGAAGCGCCTGCCCGGTCAACCCCTGAGGCCGCTTGCCCGCCGCCAATGCCGCATGCGGCAGGTGATCGTTGAACACAACATAGCCGATGCCATGCCGCGCTACCATCTCGAGCACCGCATCATAATCCTCAAGCAAGGACATCTCGAACCGCAATTGCGCCAGCAAATCCGTGTCAACCCTGCCCCGCACCTCTCCGAGCGCGTCGAACACACGGTCCGCAAACTCCGCACCGCGCATCCCACCTTCCCAGCTATAGAACTGCGCCAGAACGGCGGTGGTGATGCCATTGGCGGCCAGTTCCGCCTCGGTCGCGATCATGCCTTGGGCAAGATCCTTCATCGCACCGCGCCGGGGGGCCAGATGCCGCTCGAACCCGTCACCATGCACATCGACGAGGCCGGGCAGAACCATGTATCCGCTTAGATCAATCTCTCGGCCCTCAGGCGCATCGGTGACAAGCCCGTCGCTGAGGGACAAATCCCCATCCTCAAGCCCGTCAGGCCGCAGCACCTGCGCCCCGCGCAATGTCACAGTCAGCACGCTCATCCTCCACGCCGCCCAAACAGAACATCGCCCAAACTCAGGCCATGGTCGAATTGCCCATGCTCCAGAAATTCCTCGATCTGCGCGATCACGAGCGGGTTGTTCATCAGGAATGTATGCGTCACCGGCAGGGTGATGTGATCGGCCATGCCTTCGACCCTTGTCGAGGCGACCGAGACCTTGCCATCGTCCGGCCCGTCGATCAGGCTGGAAAAATAGGGGTTGAGCGAGCGGGTGCCCGCGATCACCCCCAATTCGAAATCCACCGGCGGCAGGTTTTCCGGCACGCCGCCCGGCCCGGTTTCCAGTTGCAGCCCCGCAGGACCGTTGAGCCAGCGGAAAAGCTCGAGACCGCCCAGTTCATCCACCAATTCGCTGCCATGATTGGGCGGGGCCAGCATCACGACCCGGCCCATCTGGTCGGGGCGATTTTTCTGGAGCCAGAGCCGCAAGAGAATGCCACCCATGGAATGCGTGACGAAATGCACCCGCGTCGCGCCACAGACCCGCACGGCAAAGGGCAGTGTCTCACGCGCAAGCCGCTCGATTTCTTCTTCGGTCGACGGGTAATCGGGGCTGAAAACATCATAGCCGCGCGCCTCAAGCACCTCTTGCAGGATCACAAAGGACGCATCAGAGCGCGCCAGCCCATGCAAGAGCACCACGCAATCGGCCCGCGCCGCCGTGGTCCAGAAGGCCAAGACTAGGCCCGCAAGGATGGTCACTCTGCTCATGTCGCCCCCATAGGCGCAAATGCGCGCGCTGAACAGGGGCTACGCGCCGTCCCGTTTGCGCAGCCCCGCCGCGCGCATCTGGCTCAGCGTCACCCGCGGGGTCAGCGCCTCGGGCGAGATCACGAGATCAAGCACAGCACCGGTGGGCGAGGCGCAGGCGCGCGCAAAGGCGTCCGCGAACTCCTCGGTCCGCTCCACCCGTTCACCGTGAAATCCATAGGCGCGCGCCAGGGCCGCGAAATCCGGGTTGACCATATCGGTGCCCGAGACGCGTTCGGGATAGGTCCGCTCTTGATGGGCGCGGATGGTGCCGTAGATGCCATTGTTGAGGATCAAAATCACCGGCTGTGCGCCCGCCTGCGCGGCTGTAGCCAATTCCTGACAGGTCATCTGGAAATCACCGTCGCCCGCGAAACAGACCACGCGCCGCTCCGGATACATGACTTTGGCGGCAATCGCCGCCGGGACGCCATAGCCCATGGCTCCCGATTGCGGGGCCAGAAGGCGCATTTGAGGCCCGTATTTCAGGAACCGCCCCGACCAGATCGCGAAATTTCCCGCACCGTTGGTGATGATCGCATCCGCGGGCAGCACCTCGCGCAGATGGGCTGTCACCTTGCCCATATCGACAGGCGAAGGCAGGTCCGGCAAATCAAACCCCGCCTCATAGCCTGCGCGCGCCTCTGCCCGCCAAGCGGCCCAATCACCCGCGACCGGCCCGCCCGCGTTCAGCGCACGCACAAAGCCATTCGGCCCCGCCTGAATGCCCAGTTGCGGCTGATAGACCTTGCCCAGTTCCAGATCAGAGCCATGCACATGGATGAGGCGCTGCTTGGGTTCTGGTAGGTCAAAGACCGTGTAACCATCCGTGGAGTTTTCACCAAACCGATTGTTGATCGCCAGAATCACATCCGCCTCAGCCAAGAGGCGGCGCACATTGGGCACCATGCCCACACCGGCCTCGCCGCAAAACACCGGCGCGTGATTGTCGAACTGATCCTGATAGCGAAAGACCGAGACGACCGGGATGTCGGACCCCACCGCAAACTCTCCCAAATCTGCGCGACCGGCCTCTGTCCAGTTGCAGCCGCCGTAGAGGATGAGTGGTCGCTGGGCCCCGGCCAGCATTTCGCGCGCCCGCGCCATGGCCTCTGCGCCCGGTTCCGGTTCTGGATACGTCCCCGGCCCAGAGAGCGGCAGCACCTCGGTCACATCGGTCAGCATATCCTCGGGCAGCGCCACCACCACGGGGCCGGGGCGGCCCGTCACGGCGGTTTTCCACGCCCGCGCCACGATTTCGGGGATGCGGCCCACCTGATCAATTTCGACCGCCCATTTCACCATCGTGCCAAAAACGGCGCGGTAATCCAGCTCCTGAAACGCCTCGCGCCCCTTCATATCGGTGCCCACCTGGCCGACAAAGAGGATCATCGGCGCGCTGTCCTGCATCGCGGTATGCACCCCGATCGAGGCATTGGTCGCCCCCGGCCCTCGCGTGACCCAAGCGATGCCGGGACGGCCCGTCAGCTTGCCATAGGCCGCCGCCATATAGGCAGCACCGCCCTCCTGTCGGCAGAGCGTAAAATCGAGCCGCCCGGCGGTGTCATGCAACGCATCCAATACTGCAAGATAGCTCTCTCCAGGCACGCCGAAACTGTGCCGCGCCCCAAGCGCCAACAGGCACTCCACCAACAATTGCCCCCCATTGCGCGTGTTCTTTGCCATGCCGGATCCTTTCCATGTGTTGCGCGCAAGCTGGACCAAGGCCGGGTCCAAACACAACCCCTTTTCAGCCGGCCTCGTGCCGCATACCCTCAGACCGCAACGCCCCATATGTCAGGTCCGCCCATGCCCTCGCCTCGCCTCGCCGCCCGCGCCGTGATTGTGGATCAGGGGCGCCTGTTGCTGGTCAATGCCTATGCCGATGCCGCCAGCACGCTCTGGTGCGCGCCGGGCGGTGGGGTCGAAGCGGGCACCTCGCTGCCCGACAACCTGATGCGCGAGGTTCACGAAGAAACCGGCCTCACAATCCGCGTCGGCACCCCCTGCCTGATCAACGAGTTTCATGCGCCCAGCACCGGCTTTCATCAGGTCGAGGTGTTCTTTCGCTGCACGGTGGTTGCAGGCACGCTCTCGGACGACTGGCACGATCCCGAACACATCGTCAGCCGCAGGCGTTGGGTGACAGAGACTGACATGGGGGACTTGCGGGTCAAGCCCGACAGTCTGGCGCGCGTCGCCTTTCAACGCGGGATGGGTTACGATCCACTCGAGGAAATCGTCGGCCCCTGAGCACGCCTTGGGATCACCGACACCGCGACGCCGCCCAGCACCAACGCGCTTGCCAGCACGAATTCCGCGCTCAGCGCCTCGCCCAGAAAGAGCATTCCACCGGCCATGGCGATGACCGGCACGGTCAGCTGCGCCACCGCCGCAACCGAGGCGGCCAGCCGTGGCAAGAGACTATACCAGAGCGCATAGCCCAGACCGGATGTCACCGCCCCCGACAGCACCGCGAGCACAACGCCCTGAGCCCCGATCACGATCCCTTCCGCGCCCTTGGGCACCAACCAGCCGACCAATAGGCCCACGGGGGCAGCCCAGATGAAATTCGCCGCTGTGGCCATCAACGCGTCGCCCGACCGTCTTCCGCTCAACGAATAGACACCCCAACCGACGCCCGCAGCCGCCATCAAGAGGCCATGGAAGACGCTCACCTGCGGTCCCGCTCCGGGCCAGAGCAGCCACGCAAGCCCGCCAAAGGCCAGCCCGGCCCCGATCCAGCGGCGGACCGGCATCGCCTCGCGCGCGAGCAGACCGCCTGCAAACATGGTGATCTGCACCACGCCAAACAGGATCAGTGCCCCCAGACCGGCATCAAGCGCCCGGTAGGCCAAGGAAAACCCATAAAGATAGACAAGAAGCGATAGCACCCCAACCACACGCCCCGGCCCCAAAAGCTGCACCCGACCACGCAACACCAGACACAAGACACCCAACATCACCGCGCCTGAGACAAGGCGAATAACCCCAAAACTGACCGCATCTATGCTTCCCCCTGCCAAGGCCATTCGGTTCAGCACCGAATTGGCGGCAAAGGCGATCAGGGTGAGGGCGGTCAAGAGAAAGAGGCGCATGGCCCTTTGCTACCCGCTCTCGCGCGCGGGGTATAGTCAGATGATCGTGAAAGCGCCCGCCTTCATCGTTCTGCAAATACTCAAATTCCGACCTTGCCGCCGGATCATGCCGGTGCCGGGATGGGGCCGCCCTTGGGCGACCCCAGATACCGGTGGCTCAGCTTTGCGCATCCAACTGGCCGCTGCGAAACAGCAGCCCTGCCGCCACGGTGCCAATCACCGGGGCCACGATAAAGAGCCACAGTTGCGCCAGCGCCGTGCCGCCTACGAATACCGCAGGCCCGATCGAGCGCGCCGGATTGACCGAAACACCCGTCACGTTGATGCCAACGAGATGGATCACCACAAGGGCAATGCCGATGGCCAGCCCCGCCAGATGGGCCGGCGCGCCTTTGCCGGTGGCACCAAGGATCACAACAATGAAGAGAAAGCTCGCCACCACCTCGAAAATGAAGGCCGCGGTCATGGCGTATTCGCCCAGATAGCCCGGACCCCAACCATTCTGGCCCAGCCCGTTCTGTGCGACGCTGTAATCCGCCTTGCCGCTGGCGATCAGCATCAAAATGCCCGCGCCTGCCAAAGCGCCGAGGATCTGCGCCAAGATATAGCCCGCCGCCTCGGACAGAGACATACGGCCCGCCGCCACCGCCCCCAAGGAGACAGCAGGGTTGATATGGCAGCCCGACACCGGACCGATGCCATAGGCCATGCCAATCAGCGCAAAGCCGAAGGCAAAGCTGATGCCCGCAAGGCCGATATCGCCCCCGGCAAGCACCGCCGCCCCACAGCCAAAGAGAACAAGAGTGAAAGTGCCGATGAACTCGGCCAGTTGCTTTTGCATTGGAAACCACCTGCTGAACTTGTTTAACAGGCGTAGAGTATCGCGGATTTCGATCTGTGGAATGGGGAATTTTCGGTGTTTGGGTCACATCTTTGATGCCATGCCACCGTCCAAAGAAAAGGGGCCGCCCGAAGGCAGCCCCGATCCGTTAGCATGTTGCCAAGAGTGGCTTACATCATGCCGCCCATGCCGCCCATGTCGGGCATACCGCCGCCAGAGCTTTCCTTCTGCGGCTTGTCGGCCACCATCGCTTCGGTGGTGATCAGCAGGCCAGCGATCGAGGAGGCATCCTCAAGCGCGGTGCGGACAACCTTGGCCGGGTCGATGACGCCAAACTTGAACATGTCGCCATATTCGTCGGTCTGGGCGTTGTAGCCGAACTTGGGATCTTCGCTCTCACGGATTTTGCCCGCGACAACAGATCCGTCAACACCAGCATTCTCGGCGATCTGACGCAGCGGCGCTTCCAGCGCGCGACGCACGATGGCGATCCCGGCGTTCTGGTCGCTGTTTTCACCCTCAAGCCCAGCCAGTTTCTTGGCAGCCTGAACCAGAGCCACGCCACCGCCGACAACGATGCCTTCTTGCACGGCTGCGCGCGTTGCATTGAGCGCGTCATCGACGCGGTCCTTGCGCTCTTTCACTTCCGTTTCGGTCATGCCGCCGACGCGGATCACGGCAACACCACCGGCCAGTTTGGCCACGCGCTCTTGCAGCTTTTCGCGATCGTAATCAGACGTGGTGTCCTCGATCTGCTGACGGATCTGGCTGACCCGTGCTTCGATCTCGGCCTTCTCGCCTGCACCATCAACGATGGTGGTCGCATCCTTGGTGATCGAGATTTTCTTGGCAGAGCCAAGCATGTCCATACCGACATTCTCGAGCTTCATGCCCAGATCTTCAGAGATCACCTGACCGCCGGTCAAAATTGCGATATCCTGCAGCATCGCCTTGCGACGATCGCCAAAGCCGGGGGCCTTGACAGCAGCAATCTTGAGACCGCCACGCAGCTTGTTGACCACGAGAGTCGCCAGCGCTTCGCCTTCGACGTCCTCGGCAATGATCAAGAGCGGCTTCTGGCTCTGGATCACCTGCTCGAGCAGCGGCACCATCGGCTGAAGGCTCGACAGTTTCTTCTCGTGCAGCAGGATGAGACAATCATCCAGATCGGCAATCATCTTGTCGCTATTGGTCACGAAGTAGGGGCTGAGATAGCCACGGTCGAACTGCATGCCTTCGACCACATCGGTCTCGGTCTCGAGGCCCTTGTTCTCTTCGACGGTGATGACACCTTCGTTGCCGACCTTCTGCATCGCTTCTGCGATCTGACGACCGATTTCGGACTCGCCATTGGCAGAGATCGTGCCGACCTGCGCAACTTCGGCGCTATCGTTCACGGGGCGCGATGCGGCCTTGATGGCCTCTACAACCTTGCTCGTTGCCTGGTCGATGCCGCGCTTGAGATCCATCGGGTTCATGCCGGCGGCAACCGCCTTCATACCTTCCTTGACGATGGCTTGCGCCAGAACCGTCGCGGTGGTGGTGCCGTCGCCGGCCTCATCATTGGTGCGGCTGGCGACTTCTTTCACCATCTGCGCGCCCATGTTCTCGAACTTGTCTTCCAGCTCGATTTCCTTGGCAACCGATACACCGTCTTTGGTGATGCGCGGAGAGCCAAAGGATTTGTCCAGAACCACATTGCGGCCCTTGGGCCCCAGTGTCACCTTGACCGCGTCGGCCAGGATGTTCACGCCCTTGAGCATGCGATTGCGGGCGTCTGTATTAAAGCGTACGTCTTTTGCAGCCATTATAAGGTGCTCCCGTGTTTGAGTTCCGGTCAGATCAGCGTGAGGGGGAATACCCTTACGCGATCACGCCCAGAATGTCGCTTTCCTTCATGATCAATAGCTCTTCGCCATCAACCGTGACTTCTGTGCCCGACCATTTGCCGAACAAAATGGTGTCGCCGGCCTTTACGGCCATTGCGATAAGCTCACCATTGTCCTTGCGTGCGCCATCGCCGCAGGAAACAACTTCGCCTTGGCTCGGTTTTTCTTTGGCGCTGTCGGGAATGATCAACCCGCCCGCGGTTTTAGCTTCGCTTTCAACGCGGCGGACAAGCACGCGGTCATGCAGCGGTTTAAATGCCATCTCTGAGGCTCCTTGGCTCAAAGTTACTCCCTAGTGATCCCTCTACGGGGATCATTAGCACTCATGGGGTTCGAGTGCTAACGTCGCATAGCTAGGGAGTGCGCCCGAGGGAGTCAACAGCTTTGATGGATAAAATCATGCCTTTGGCCACCAGCATCCTTGGGATTTTATGCCGCAGCGCAGCATCGACCGGGTGACAAAGTCTGCGCGGCCCCCTATAAGGCGCGCAAACCCGTCTTAACCACAGGAATCCCCGCATGACCACCCTCGTTTTCGGCCACAAATCCCCCGACACCGACTCCACCGGATCGCCCATCCTCTGGGCGTGGTATCTCAACGAGGTACAGGGCACTGCGGCCGAAGCCGTGCTCTTGGGCGAACCCAATACCGAGGCTGCCTTTCTCTTGAGCAAATGGGACTTGCCCAAGCCGCGCATCATTTCCGACGTCGACGCCGGTCAGGCCTGCGTGATTGTCGATACCAACAACCCGGCGGAACTGCCCGCCAATGTGAACAATGCCGATATTCAGGCGATCATCGACCATCACAAACTGGTCGGCGGTCTGGAAACCAAAGGCCCGATCGACATCACCGTGCGGCCGCTGGCCTGCACCGCAACGATCATGCTCGACCTGATGGGCGATGACGCAGCCAAAATGCCCGACTGGGCCAAAGCCACGGCGCTGACCTGCATCCTCAGTGATACGCTTGAATTCCGCTCGCCGACAACCACCCCGCATGACCGCGCCGTAGCCGAAAAGCTCGCAGCCGATCTCGGGATCTCCATTCCCGACTACGCGGCCGAAATGTTCGCAGCCAAATCAGATGTCTCGGCCTTTTCCGACGCAGAGTTGCTGCGCATGGATTCCAAGGAATACGAGGTCGCAGGCACCAAATTCCGTGTCTCGGTTCTGGAAACCACGTCGCCCGCCATCGTGCTCGACCGCACGGCAAGCCTGATGAACAGCATGAAAACCGTCGCCACCGAGGACGGCGTTGATCAGGTGCTCTTGTTTGTGGTCGACATCCTCAAAGAAGAAGCCACCTTGCTCGTCCCCAACGATCTGGTGAAAACCTTGGCGGAAAAGAGCTTTGGTGCGACCGTCACAGGTGACGCGGTGGTCTTGCCCGGCATCATGAGCCGCAAAAAACAGATCATCCCCAGCCTCACGCTCTGATCGCCTGTCCGACGCGTCTCAAAGGGCCGCCTCCGGGCGGTCCTTTCCCTTGTCGGGCTGCACTGCCTCTACCGCTCGAACGCCATCAGAAACGCCTCAAGCTGCGTCGGATCAATCGGCTTGGACAGCACGGTAAGGTCGCTCGCTTGGCAATGCACGCGCACATCGGCGCTCAGATGCCCGGTGATGATCCGCGCCGGAATCGAGCCGTGCCGCGCAATGATCTGCGCCACGACATCCGGCCCCCGCACGCCGCCATCCAACTCGTAATCCACCAGCATCGCATCCGGGCTCAGCCCAAGATCGGCCAGTTGCGTCAAGGCTTCGGGCAGATTGGCCGCGTCCACGACATCCGCCCCCCAACTGCGCAAGAGCAAGGTCATCGCCTGCCGCAAATCAGGGTCATTCTCGATCAATAGAACAATGCGCCCTTCCAGCGATGCCCGCGCTCCGCCATGCGGATTGAGACTGCGCGCGTCCTGACCTGACCAAAAGGAATAAACCAAAGGCACGGTCACACTGAAACAAGCGCCACAGCCCAGATCAGACCGCAACTCCAGCGGATGCCCCAAGAGCGCACAGGCCCGGTCCACGATAGCCAGACCAAGACCCATCCCCTCGGCAGCGCTCACATGCGCATCCAGCCTGTGAAACTCCTGGAAAATCCGGTCCTGATCCGCAAGCGCAATCCCCGGCCCTGTATCGCGCACCTCAAGCCGCAGATTGCGCCCCTGACGCCGCGCGCCGACCAGAACCTTTCCCGACGGGGTATAGCGGATCGCATTGGCGATCAGGTTCTGCAGAATGCGGCGCAGATAGCTTGCGTCGCTCTCGACCAGAGCGTCACACGGCACATAGCGCAGGTCCAACCCCTTGAGCGCAGCAATCGGAGCGAACTCGTCGTTGAGTTGGTCCATGATCCTGCGCAGCGGAACATGGGTCACATCCACCTCGACATGCCCGGATTCGAGCCGGGAAATATCAAGCAGCGCGTCGATGATATCCTCGACACTGGTCAGCGCCCGCTGCGCCTTGTCCATCAACACGCGGTGATCGTCGCTGGCCAATTCCTCATGCAGCGACGCAAGGTAGAGCCGCGCCGCTGACAGCGGCTGGCGCAAATCATGGCTCGCCGCCGCGACGAACCGCGATTTCGAGGCATTGGCCCGCTCGGCCTTGGCCAACGCGTCCTCCAGCTCCAGCGTGCGATCGCGTACCCGCTGTTCCAGCCGCTCATTGGCATGCGCAAGCGCCCGCGCCGCTGCGCGCTCCGCCGTCACATCCGAAAAGCTGATCACAAAGCCCCGGTCGGGCATCTGCCGGGCAAAGACATCCAGCGTCTTGTGCTCGCCACTGCGCATGTAGAACCGCAATGGCGCGCGCCGATCCTGCGCCGCCACCCACGCCGCAATGTCACGCGCCGTCAAACCGCCTTCGATCTCGAAATCGCTGCCGATCCGCCGCAGAATCACATCGAATTCGATCCCCACCCGAAACCGGGACAGCGGGATCGACAACATGCTGCCCGCGTTCTGATTCCAGCCAAGCAACTGACCGCCGCGGTCAAAGATGCAAACGCCCTGATCAATGTGTTCCAACGTCGCCCGGATCAACTGCGCCTGATCGTCCAGGAGCTTGCCACGCTCGCGCCGCTCCAGCCGGATGATATCGGTGATATCGGTTTGCAGGATCACCGTCTGCCCGTCGCGGGTGCGATGTTCACTGACCTGAACCCAGCAATCGCCGGTCAGGTTGAGGTTGAACATCACATGCTTTTCCTGATGCAACTGCATCCGCCGCGCCGTCCAATCGCCGCGACTCTGCATGTCCGGCAGTTCCAGAAACCGGCTCTGGCTCGCGTGGCGCACGTAATCGGCAAACTCCAGACCGGGACGCAACTCGACCACCAGATCGGGCATATACATGCCAAAGCGGCTGTTATGCAGCACCAGCCGCCCATCGCTGTCAAACAGCGCGAATCCCTCCTGAATCGTCTCGATGGCATTGGCGAGATCCGAGCGCGCCCGCTCGGCCTGTCGGATCGCCTGCGCCAGTTGGGCATTTGAGTCGTTGAGCAGGTCCAGCGCATGTTCCAGATCGCGGGTGCGTTCGCTGATCTGATCTTCCAGAATCACCGCCCGCTCGAAATGCGCATAGGCGACGCCCCCGTCGTCCGTCACCTGCTCGACCCGGCGCATGAGCACTTCAATGATCTTGAGCAGCTTGCCGTTTTGCCGCTCCAGAGGATCAGACCTGTCGATCAGTGCTTCGGACATGGGCTAGCGCCCGATAGGGGGATAAATCGCCACCCCGGTCATGGTCTGATTGACATGCAACCCGTTGATCTGCTCGCCATAGGTCGAAAATCCCACCACGCGATGCGCCGCCAGAATACGCGAAATCTCGGGGCCGATCTGGCGCTGCTGCACCTCGGTCCGACGCAGGATGCAATCGCAGGCCAGCACCGTCAGCGGCTGTGTCTCCTGCCCGAGCGCAGCCAACTCCCGGTCCAGATGCGCCACCATATCCTGCGACTGTGCAAGCGTCAGAACCAGCCCCTCGTCAATCGCAGAAAAGAACTGCAAATCGCCATTGGCCTCAGCCCGCTGAATGGCGCGCACGTGATGCTGGCCGCCGATCCGCACCACCACCGGGTTTTCCGCAAAGGTCGAGGGCGTCAGCTCATCGATTCGGCAGCCGAGGATGCGGGCATATTCCTCGGCAGCCACTTCCGCGTTGATCTGGTGAACGATTCGGCGCGCCGGGTCTGCATCCGTCACCACCATGCGGCGATCCGTAGGCTGGAAATGGTCGAGCCGAAAAACCCGCACCGGACAGTCGGTGCGCATCAGGCAAACCACAGCGGCATTCTGCAGCGTCACGCCATCGCAGGAAATCAGCGTCTGCGCGAACCGCTCGCCATCTGCTGCCGATCCACCAAAGAGCGGCATCGGACCCAACCCAGCCGCCAAGGCGGCAACAAGTTCGTCCTCCTTGAGCGACAATCCGTCAACGGCAAGAAACGCAAATTCATTCGGGAGCGCGTCACCCGCCTGCGTGCTCAACCACGCTCGCGCCCGCACCGTCTGTGACACACAGGCGGTGCTATCCAGGTTCGACAGCGGGGTGACGACCTGCAACACTGCGTGAAAATGATCCGCGGCAAACCCCACAGCGACGATGCTGCCCTCGGCATAGCCCGCCATCCCGATCTCGCCTGCTGTCGTACAGCCCACACAGCGGCTATCGCCAAAGACACGCGCGGCCTCCGCCATAAGACCCTCGAAATCCGCCTGCGGGCTGACAAAAAAAAGCACCAGCGCCAGACGCACATCTCCCATGGCGCGGCGCAGCGTGCCTATGGCATCCTCTGCGTCATGCGGAACCTCGGCGCGTGCGACAATGGACCCGTCGCACAGCGTGCCCGGCTCAATCAGGCTGCTGTCCATCATTCCTCCCGTAGGGCTCCTCCGAACCCATGGAAAGGTTAGTCCGCTTACTCCGTCTCGCGCAAGACGTTAGAGAAGCTGGCCATCTGTGCGATCAACACCGCCTGCGTGCGGGTCTGAACCCCCAGTTTGCGCATGATGGCGGTGACATGAGTCTTGACCGTGGTCTCGGCGATCGACAATTCATAGGCGATCTGCTTGTTCAACCGACCCTCGCAGATCAGTTGCAGGATGCGCGCCTGCTGCCGGGTCAGATGCGCCAACCGCTCCACCGCCTCGTCACGGTCATTGACCGGATGTTCGGGCGTCTTGGTCAAGACCACACCTTCAGGCAGGAATATCTCACCCGCCGCTATCGCCTCGAACGCGGCACGAAACACCGGACGCTGGCTGTGCTTTGGGACAAACCCCGCCGCCCCGGCATGGATCACGGAACAGACCATCCGGCTCTCGGACATCGAGGACACGACCACGATCGGCGTCTCACCCACCACCGACTTGAGCCGTGCCAAACCGTCAAGCCCGGTCACATCCGGCAGGTTGAGATCGAGCACGATGATATCTGGCGGGCCATTCTCGGCCACCATCGCCAGCGCCTGATCGAGGCTCTCGGCGGTGTCGATCCGCGCGATTCCCGCGACGGACTTGAGGGTCATCGACAGCGCATCGCAAAACAGCGGATGATCATCCACAATCAGCGCCGTGCTGAAACGTCCCGGCCCCGCGGGTGCGGGACGGGTGCCGGGAATATGCGCCGTTTTGGGTGTCATGCCGCCATCCTACCAAAGGCCTACGCGCGGGCCTACTCACACCAAGGTCTGAGATCCTCAGCCCCGCCGCCGCATCAACCCGCGCCCCGGATCATAGCCCCAGAGCGCCAGACCAAGAAAGACCAGACTTGCCAGCGCCGTCCACAAGAGCGCCATGCCGTTGAATTGCCCATAGAGCGCAAAGCGGATCAACTCGACCGCATGGCTGAACGGGTTGACCGCGCAAATGTCGCGCAAAAGCATCGAACTTTCCGCCATCCGCCACAGCGGATAGAGCGCGGTAGACATGAAAAACGTGGGAAAGATCACGAAGTTCATCACGCCGGCGAAATTCTCCATCTGGCTGATAAAGGACGACAGCGCCACGCCCAAAGCCCCCAGCATCACACCCCCAAGAATCAGCGCGGGCAGAACATAGAGATAGCCCATCACCGGCATCTTGATCCCCATCGCCGCCGCAATGCCCAGAAACGCATAGCATTGCAGCACCGACACGGCAGTCCCGGCAAGGATCTTGGCAAACAAGAGCCACCAACGCGGCAAAGGGCTGGTCAGCAAGAGCCGCATCGACCCCATTTCCCGGTCATAGACCAGACTGAGCGACGATTGCATGCCGTTGAACAACAGGATCATCCCACACAGCCCCGGCACGATATAGGTCTCATAGGTGATATATGTCTGATAGGGCGGGATGATCGACAGGCCCAGCGCCGCCCGAAACCCGGCGGCAAAGACCACCAGCCAGACGAGGGGCCGCACCAAGGCCGAAACAAACCGCGAGCGCTGCCGCGCAAAGCGCAGCGCCTCGCGTGTCACAATCGCCGCCAGCGCGATCAAGAGAGGCCTCACGCGGGTGCCCCAGTCAGGCTCAGAAACCGCTCGGTCAGCCCCTCCTGCCCGGCAATCTCGCGGGTAGTGCCATCGGCCAGCACGCGACCCCGGTGCAGGATCACCAACCGATCCTCGGGCCAGACCTCATCCGTCAGATGCGTGGCCCAGAGCGCGGTTAGCCCGTCACTGGCACATAGATCATGCACATGGGCGGTAATCGCCCGCCGCGCCTCGGCATCCAGCCCCACCGTCGGCTCATCCAAGAGCAGAACCGCCGGTTGATGCACCAGCGCGCGGGCAATCTCGGTGCGCCTGCGGTGCCCGCCATTCAGATCACGCGCCAATTCATCCGCGCGCTCACCCATTGCCATCCGCTCCAGCGCCGCCTCGATTCGCATCTCAGCCGCGCGCCCCGCCAGCCCATGCAGCGCCGCGAAATAGCGCAGATTGCGCCGCACGCTCAGGTCCAGATCCAGCGTCTGTTGTTGAAACACCACCCCGATCCGCGCCAGCGCTTGCCGGGGATTGGTGGCAATATCATAGCCCGCAACCCTGATCCGCCCCTCGCGCGTCGTGAAAAGCCGCGTCAACAGCGCGAAAAGCGTCGATTTTCCCGCCCCATTGGGGCCAAGCAGGGCACAGAACGCGCCCTGCCCGACCTCAAAGCTCACATCGTCCAAGGCGCGCTTTGCCCCGTAGGAAAATCCCAGCCCCTCGATCCTTAGCCCCGTCATGCCGCGTTCCTGCCTTGTCATCCCGAAAGCATAGACCGGGGCGCGACCTTATTGAATGATGAACTCAAGCCGCTGACTGTCGCCGCTCGTGCCGGGGATCAAGAGGTTATACCGCCCCGGTTTGATCGCGATAAAGGAAAATTCCGCCGTGCCCGCATCGTCAAACTCCAGACTGTCGATCGCCATCGGGCGGATTTCGATATCGTTGATCACGATCTCATCCATCCAGATCGCCCGAAAGAATTCCGGCCCCGTCAGCGCCAATTCCGCACTGCCATCCGCGGTGATCTCCATCTCGTAATATGCACCCGATTGCAGCGTGATCGGCCCCTCGCCCAACGGCTTGCCAGAGGCCAGCGTAACCTCAATCTCATCCCCCCGGTTGCATTTCGCCAAGAGCCCGGCAAAGCCCAGATCATCGCAGAGTGGTGCGGCATGAGCGGGGGCTGCCAGCATCGCAAAGGCAACGGCGGTCAGTATATGTTTCATCATTTTCCCTCTTCCCTGTTGGATCAATCAGATACGACCACGACGCCCCAGGGCTGTTGCCCCACCTGCACCGATTTCACGACCTCTTCGGCCCCGACATCAATGATCGAAATATCGTTGGAATTGCCGTTGGTGGTGTAGAGGTATTTCTCCTCTGCATCAAAGGCCAGTTGCCAGACGCGCTGTCCCACCAACAGGTATTTCTCGACCTCAAAACTCTCGCCATTCACCAGAGCCACCCGGTTCGACGGCCCCAGCGCGACAAAGATTTTCTTGCCATCCGAGGTGACGCGCACCCCCACCGGCTGCAACAGTTCCGGCGCGATGCCCGGCACCTCGAACGTCACCTTGTGGACGATCTCGCCGCCATCCGGGTTGATCACGCTGACCGTGCCGCCAATCTCGGCGCTCACAAACAGATATTTGCCATCCGCCGTATATTGCGCAAAGCGCGGGCGCTGATCGACCAGCGTATTCTGCACGATTTCAAACGTCGTCGTGTCGATGAAATGCGCCATGTTGGTGGTCTCCGAGGTGTTGACCACATATTTGCCATCCGGCGAGATCCCCATGCCCTCCGGCTCCACGCCCACCGGTACTTCGGCCAGAATTGTATGCGTGTTCACATCCGTCACCGTGACCAGATTGTCATCCTCATTGGCGATAAAGAGCGGATTGCCCGACGGGTGCAGCACGAACAATTCCGGGTCCGGCCCCGAGGGCAGCGTGTGCAATTCCTGATAGGTCGCCGTGTCGAACACCCGCACCACATTATCATCCGAAGCGCAGACATAGAGATGCTTGCCATCCGGGCTTGCGGTGATGCCGCGCGGGCGGTTGCCTGCGGCGAATTCTGTGATCACCTCCCATGTCTCGCTATCCACAACGGTGATCGTATTGCCGCGTTCATTGCTGACAAACACCTTTCCGGCCAGCGCCGGGCTGGTCATCAAGGCCACAAAGGCGGTCGCAAGGGCTAAGCGGGTCATCGGGTAATCTCCTATGGGTCAAAGGCAGTGCAGGCGCTCTCGGGCTGATCCAGCCCCAGCGTATCCAAAAGCGAGCGTTGATGCAGGAACCCCTCCTGCGGCGAGACGCTCAGCATGATCCGCCCGTCCGCCAACAAAATCGGCTGGCGCATCTGGCCATTCCACGCCCGAAAGGTCAGCTTTTGCCCCTTGAACGCCGCCAGCTCGAAATTCTCGCTCAGCGCATAGGCGCGGATTTCGGCAGGATCGGCGCTCTTGGTGCGCGTCACCGCCTCGCCCAGCACCCGCAGCGCAAGCCAGACGGTGTAATCCTCGGGGCGCATATAGCGGCGGGTCAATTCCTCGAACCGATTCTGAAATTGCGTTGCGCCCCACGCCTCCAATGCCGGATGCCACGTCAGCGGCCGCAGCCCCGCCGATCCAGCGATGAGCGAGGGCCGCCAGGTGTGAAACGGCAGATAGGTGGCAAAGACGTCGGTTTCATCGGCGGCAATGACGACATCATGCTCTTTCATATCTTGGGTAAAAACCGGCAATTGCCGCTGCACCTGCACATGCCCCGTATCCGTGCGCCGCGCGCCGCCAGTGTCGGTGAATGCCCTTTCATCAACAATCCTTGTCCCGAATTTCGCGGCAGAGGCGCGATAGGCGTCAGCCAGCGCTATATCCTCGGGATGCGAGCCATGAATGAGCGCCCAGCGCGGCCATTTCTTCCAGATCAAAAACTGCGCCAAAGCATCGCTCAGCATTTGCCGCGACGGAGCGATATGCAGGATATTGGCCCGGCATTCGGCACTGCGCAGCGCCGTATCGGGTGCCAAGGTGTTCAGGATCAGCGTATCGGGGGCCGCCGCCTGCGACATCGCCAGCAAGTCCTCGGCCCGCGCCTGCACCGCAAAAAACCGCAGCCCCTCGCCCTGCAACCGCTCAAACTCGGCCAAGGCAGTCTCGGGCGTCGCGGCGACCTCTTGCGTCACATAGGTCTGGCCCATGAACCGGCCCGTGGTCTGATTGTCCTCGGTCGCCAATTGCCCGCCGGCAAAGCCCAGATCATCCGGCCTTAAATCCAGCCGCGACACCGGCAAAAGCGCGGGGTAATCCACCCGCAGCACAACCGCCTTGACCTCTTGCGCAAGCGAAGGCTGTGCGAGGGCCACAAGGCCCGCAAGAACGAGCAAGGCTAAACGAAACATGCGCGGTCTCCGTCAAGGTCTCGGCGGTGGCGGGATCGCCCCATGCGGGTATCCTAACAAAACCGATAGGTTTGTAAGACATTTTTACCCGACCACGCGCCGCCTCGCGGAAACTCGCACATGTAATGAATAATTATGTAACTATTTCAAATATTTGATATGCATCATACTTTGGTCGCACAGGCCGACAAGCGGTCATGAAAAGGCCCGGCGCCATCGGCAGCCGGGCCTTTTTCCCCCCTGATCCGCGACAGTCACGCCGAGGCGAACAATCCCGAATACTCAGCGCGCAGGATGTTCTTTTGCACCTTGCCCATGGTATTGCGCGGCAACTCTTCCAGCACGATCAACTTGCGCGGATGCTTGAACCGCGCAAGGCTTTTGACCGCTACCCCGGCAATCCCATCAAGGTCCAGCACAGCCCCCTTTTGTGGCACAAGGAACCCCACCACAGTCTCGCCGAAATCGGGATGCGGCACGCCCACCACAGCACTTTCCAAAACGCCGGGCTGCTCATCCAGCAACAACTCAATCTCCTTGGGATAAATGTTATAGCCGCCCGAAATGATCAGATCCTTGTTGCGGCCCACGATCTGCACATAGCCCTGATCGTCGATCATCCCCAGATCGCCGGTGATGAAGAACCCGTTGGCGCGCAATTCCTCGGCGGTCTTCTCGGGCATGTTCCAATAGCCCGCAAACACATTCGGCCCCCGCACCTCGATGAGACCAATCTCGCCCTGTGGCACCTCTGCACCCGTCTGCGGATCGGTGATCTTCAACTCAACGCCCGGCAGAGGAAAACCAACCGTGCCCGCCCGCCGCGCGCCCTCATAAGGGTTTGAGGTGTTCATATTGGTTTCGGTCATGCCATAGCGTTCCAGAATCCGGTGCCCCGTGCGCTCTTCAAACGCCACATGGGTTTCCGCCAACAGAGGGGCCGACCCAGAGGTAAAGAGCCGCATATGCGCCACCAGATCGCGGGTAAACCGCGGATCGTCCAAAAGACGGGTGTAGAACGTTGGCACCCCCATCATAGAGGTTGCCCGTGGCAGCAATTCAATGACGCGATCCTGTTCGAACTTCGACAGGAATATCATCGACCCACCCGCCAAGAGAACGATGTTGGTCGCAACAAACAGGCCATGGGTGTGAAAGATCGGCAGCGCGTGCAACAGCACATCGTCCCGTGTGAACCGCCAATACTCCACCAAAACCTCGGCATTGGACAGCAGATTGCGCTGCGTCAACATCGCCCCCTTGGAGCGCCCCGTTGTGCCAGACGTATAGAGAAACGCCGCCAGATCATCCGGCTCGCGCGCAGCGGTCTCGAATGTCTCGGGCTGCCCCTTGGCCGCATCGACCAGCGTGCCCGTGCCATCGGCATTGAGGGTCATCAGAATGGCCCCGGCCTGATCCGCCACCGCCTGCAACGCGCCCATCTTGGCCCCGTCACACAACAGAACCTTAGCCCCGCTATCGCCCACGAAATAGCCCAACTCATCGCCGGTATAGCCGGTGTTCAGCGGCAAAAACACAATGCCCGCCTGCACACAGGCCGCATAAACCGCGAGCGCCTCCGGCGATTTCTCGACCTGCGCCGCCAGACGGTCGCCGGGTGCCAGTCCGGCACCGCGCAACGCATGCGCAATGCGCGCCGTCAGACGCAAAAACGCATCATAGCTGACCACCGCACCCTCCGCCAAATGCAGGAACGGCGCGGTTTGCCCGGCATGACGACCGAACAGATTATCGTAGAGGGGATTGGCCATGGCTCTTGTCCTTCACTCTGTCTTTTTCGCAGCGGCGGCGGCCAGTGCTGTCACCTCGGCAGAGGCGGCAATCACGCCCGCCCCGGCAAATCGCTCGTGGTTCTGCGAAATCTGTGCCCGGTCGTAAAGGTAATTCACCATCACCCCGCCCGATTGCGTTTTCCCATTGGGCGACAGGTCCGCACCGGCGTGAATGGCATGCACCGAGGCCCCGTTGCCAAGATGGAACCGCGCCACCGGATCATAGGGACCACCATCGCCCCGCTTGGCCTTGAGCAAATAGTGCGCCGTGACCGCCCGAAGCGCTTCTGCCTTCTTGGGCAGCGCCCCGCCACTCTCCTTGAGCCAGCGCGTCAGCCCCGGAATGGGCGACAGCGTGACAAAGGTCTTGAGCCCCGGCAATTCCTGCGACAGATCCGCCACCACCTGCTTGATCAGCGAATTGCCAAAGGAAATCCCCGCCAGCCCCGCCTGACAATTGGAAATCGAATAGAAAACCGCCGTATCCGCCTCATGTGCGCCAATCACCTCACGCTCTTCGGACAAAACGTCATGGATCGCCCCCGGAATCCCCCGACTCAGCGCCACTTCGACGAAAATCAGCGGCTCGTCGGGCATCGCCGGGTGAAAGAACCCGAAACAGCGCCGATCCTTCGGGGCCAGCCGCAGTCGCAGGTCGTCCCAGCTGTCAATCGCATGCACCGCCTCATAAGCGATGATCTTTTCCAGCACATCGGCGGGCGAGGACCAGTTGATCGGACGCAACACCAGAAACCCGCGATTGAACCAAGACGCGAACAGATGCTTGAGATCAAGGTCAAGCACAGCCAGCGCCGGGTTGTCCCGCGCCAGACGCAAGAGGTCTGCGCGCATCGCCACCAGTTGCGCCGTCGCCCCCGGCACCTGATTCAGCCGCCGCGCCAGTTCCTGCCGTGGCGGCTCTGCCGTGTCCATGAAGACACGATAGCTGTCCCGATCCGGCCCAGCCTCGAACGCGTCCAGCGCCGTGCGCACACTCTCGGGATCGACGCCCATCCCCTCGGTCAGAAACCGAAAGAACCCCAGTTTTTCGGCCTCCGCCATCCCGGCATAGCGATCCAGGATCAGCCGCGCCAGCGCCATCCCCGACACCTCACTGGAACTGCCCATCAGATCCCGACACAGATCCTCGATGCTCCGGTTCTTCTGGTCCGGCTCCGAAGCGCCGCGATAGCGCCGCTCAAAGACTGTCGCCAGCAAATCCGCCAGAACGCTCATCGTGCCGCCCCCATCACCGCATCAGGCAACCAAGTCGCCAGCCCCGGAAAGAGACACAAAAGCACGATCGCCAGCACCATGCAGCCCACATAGGGCAAAGAGCCGTAGAGGATGGTCTTGAGCTTGATATCCGGCGCGATGGAATTGATCACATAGAGGTTCAGACCCACAGGCGGCGAAATCAGACCGATTTCCATGTTGATTGTCAGAATAACCGCAAACCAGATCGGATCGAATCCCGCAGTCGTGATGATCGGCAACAGAATGGGTGCCGCCATCAGGATCACAGCCACCGGCGGCAAAAAGAACCCCGCAATCAGCAGGAACACATTGACCGCGCCCATCAACACCCAGCGGTTGACCTCCAAGGTGCCGATCCATTCGGCAATGGACTGGGTGATAAAGAGCGATGAGAGCATATAGGAAAACACCCCGGCCGCCGCGATGATGAAGAGGATCATCACACTCTCCCGCGTGCTGTCGCGCAGCACCACCCAGAGCGCGCGCGGCGACCAGAGACTATAGATGATCATCGCGATCAACAGACACAAAAGCGCCCCCACCGCCGCCGTCTCGGACGGCGTGGCAATGCCGCCATACATGGCATAGAGCACGCCAAGGATGATAAAGAGAAAGGGCAACACCCGCGGCAGAATCTCGAACCGCTCGCGCCAGGTATAGCTGCGCCCGGTCAGGAGGTTCATATCCCCCGACCGCCATGTCGAATAGAGCGACCAAATCATAAAGAGCATGACCAGCATAAGGCCCGGAATGACCCCGGCCAGAAACAGCCGCCCAATCGAGGTTTCCGTGGCGATGCCGTAAACGATCATCGTGACCGAGGGCGGGATGAGAATGCCCAAGGTGCCGCCCGCCGCAATCGACCCGGCGGCCACCGCATCGGGATAGCCCCGCTTGCGCATCTCCGGGATACCCATCTTGCCGATGGCGGCACAGGTGGCGGGGCTTGATCCCGACATCGCCGAAAAGAGCGCACAAGCCCCAAGGTTCGAGATCACGAGACCGCCGGGAACCCGCGTCAGCCACCGCTCCAGCGCCTCGTATAAATCGGCGCCCGCCCGCGTCGACGCGATAGAGGCACCCATGATGATGAACATCGGGATCGACAAGAGCGCAAAGTTGTTGAGCTTGCCAAAGAAGATTTCCGGCAGCAACTCCAGCGACCGCATGCCGTCGAACACGATCAGGAACCCGCCTGAAACAATCAACAGACCCAGCGCCACCGATACACCGGAAAACAGCACCACGATGGTCGCTATCGCGACAATCAGACCAAGTACGAGCGGATCCATCAGACGTCCTCCAGCCCAAAGGGCGAGTCGATATTAAGCAGCAGCGCGACCAGATCGGCGATCAACTGCAGCAGAAACAGGCCAAGCCCGACGGGCAACGCGAGATAGGGAATCCACAGATCAATCGCCCAGACCGTGTCCGAGGTCCATCCGCGCGCCCAGGCGACGTGCCAGAATTCATAGCCATACCAGAGCATGACCGCGACAATCACGATCGAGAGCGTGAGCGTCACCACCGCCAACCCCTTGCGTGCGCGCCGTGGCACCGCAAGCGGGATCAGGTCCACATTCACATGCCCGCGCAACCGCTGCACATAGGACAGTCCCAGCAGTGTGGCCGCGATCATCAGATAGATCACCGCTTCGGTCTGCCAGATGGTCGTTCCGTTCATCACGAACCGGACCCAGATCATCTGACAGGTGATGAACACGGAGGCGACGATCATCGTGGCCGAGATCCACCCCGCCAGTGTAGAGAGCGCCGCAACCGCGCGCAGAAAAGGATTTTGTCCGGTGCGCGCAATGGCACCCGATGCATGGCCAGCCATGGTCTACCTCATGTCAGAGTGGGGGCGAGAAATCGGCTGCCGCGCCACAAACCGGCGCGACAGCCAAAGCGGATCACTCGACGGCGAACGCCATATCAAGCAGCGCCTGCCCGTCCGGCACGCTTGCAACGAACTCTTTATAGGAGGTCTCCGTCGCCAACGTACGCCAGGCCTGGAAATCCTCTTCGGTCATCGCAGCGATCTCGACGCCCGCATCCCGGAACACCTCGACCGACGCGGCATCCTCTTTCTTGGCCTCTTCGAGATAGAAGGCTTCGGCCTTTTCCGCCGCCGCCGTCAAGGCCGCCTGCTGCTCTGCGCTCAGACCTTCAAAGGTGGATTTGTTCATCAAGAGCGGCTGATACATGAACCACAGTGCCACGTCGCCTGCGGGCGTGTAGCATTTCACCTGCTCGTAGATGCGGTAAGACACGAAAGACGAGGACGAAGTGTTGACCGCATCCAGAACGCCTGTCTGCATCGCATTGTAGATTTCGGAAGACGCCATCGACGCAATCGACGCGCCCGCACCCGCCAGCATCTGCTCGAATGCCTTGCCTGCGGCACGGGTCTGCATGCCCGCGACATCCTCAGGCTTGGTGATGCACTTGTCGGTGCTGGCAAAACCGCCAGCCAGATAGCCATGCACCAGAACCATCACGTCATCTTCGGCCATCTTTGCCTCGATTGCCTCCATAAAGGGGCTGTCGGACATGCGCGCGGCGTGGTCATGGTTCTTGACCAGACCCGGCATCAGCGTGAGATTATAAGACGGCTGCTGGCCGCCTGCATAGCTGAGCGGCAGCACGGTCATGTCAAGCTGACCCCGGCTCAATGGCGTATATTGCTCGCGCGCCTTGAACAGCGACTCCGACCCAAAGATCTTGATGTCGAGATCGACACCGGCGGCCGCCACCTCATCAGCCACAATCTGCGCCACCTTGTGACGCACGTCGTTGTTGGACCACTGATGCGACAGGCGCAGTTCGGCAGCATTGGCAACGCCGCTCAGCAGCATGATCCCGGCCGCCGCAGCCGCCGTGAAAGTCATTTTCTTCATATCTTCCTCCCATTGTGCCCGCGCAGGGTAGCCCGGACCGTATCGCTCAGTGTTTGGTGTTTTGAATTCAGAGTCAAGATTTTTGTATACAAGAGTTTCCCACTTGCGCACAAACCTCGCTCTCGCTAGGATTTTTTTATGGAGATACGCCGCGCCGATATCATTGCAGATGCACTGGAGGAACTGGTCTTCACCGGCGATTTCAGTGATGGCGACCGGCTGGATGAAATCCGCCTCGCGCGGCAATTCAACGTGTCGCGAACGCCCATCCGCGAGGCGCTCGGTCGGCTTGTCGCCTCTGGACTTGCCGAACAGATCCCCCGGCGTGGCGTCTTCATCCGCCAACCCGGACTGGTCGAACTGATGGAAATGTTCGAAACCATGGCCGAGATCGAGGGCGTCTGCGGTCGCCTCGCAGCCCATCGGATTTCAGAGACGGCGCTGGCCGATCTCGACGCCGCCAATGCCCGCTGCACACAGGCCATCGCGGCGGATGATGCCGACGGCTATTACCGCGAGAATGAACAGTTCCACCACATGATCTATCGCCACGCGGGCAATTCCTTTCTTGAACAAGAGGCGCTGCGCTTGCATCGCCGCCTGAAACCGTTTCGCCGCATGCAGTTGCGCCTGCGTGGGCGCATGGCGCAATCCATGGCCGAACACGAGTCGGTCGTCGCCGCCCTGCGCGCCGGCGACGCCGCGCGTGCCGCAGAGGTTCTGCGCGGCCATGTCGCCATTCAGGGCGAGAAGTTCCACCTCCTGATGGCCAGCATCCGCCGCGCAGCGGAATAACATCGCCCCCGCTGGACAGCGCCCGCGCGCGCCATTAGGTAGGCGGAATGGCCAAGGACAAGGAAAACCCGAACTACAAGGTGATCGCCGAGAACCGGCGCGCACGCTATGATTTTGCCATCGAGGACGACCTCGAATGCGGCATCATCCTTGAAGGCTCCGAGGTGAAATCCCTGCGCGTGAACAGCGCCAATATCGCCGAGAGCTACGCCATGGTCGAAAATGGCGAACTCTGGCTGGTCAACTCCTACATCGCCCCCTACGAGCAGGCCAAGACCTTTGGCCATGATGAAAAGCGGCGTCGCAAGCTGCTCGTCTCGAAAAAGGAAATGTCCCGCCTCTGGAGCGATACCCAACGCAAGGGCATGACGCTGGTCCCCTTGGTGCTCTATTTCAACCATCGCGGCATCGCCAAGCTCAAGATCGGCATCGCCAAGGGCAAAAAGAACCATGACAAGCGTGAAACCGAGGCCAAGCGCGACTGGGCCCGGCAAAAACAGCGCCTGCTCAAGGATCACGGCTAGGGCAAGGGACTGCGGATGGAATTGCTGATCGCCCTTCTGTCCGGTGCCACTGCGGCCATGCTCGCCGCTGGTGTTTGGCTTTCGCCCCGTCTGGGCTGGCTCCTGCATGCGGGCGTAGGCGCATGTGGGGGGGCCGTTGGCGGATACATCCTTGCCATGACATCCTCAGCGGTTGGCGACACCGCCTATCTGATCCGGCTGGTCGCCACGACGGGCCTCTGCGGTGCCGCAGCCCTCTGGACCCTTGGTGCCGCCGCGCGCCTCCTACGCCGTTAGCCTCACAGGCGCGACACGGTCTTGCCCTTTTGCCCCTCAGACTGTAGGCAGAAAGCGTTTGAACCGGGGGGCAAATGGCCATGGACGATCCGAAAACGCTTGTTTCCACCGACTGGCTGGCGGCCCATTTCAAGGACCCCGACCTGCGCATTCTCGATGGCACCATGTTCATGGCGGCAGAGGGCCGCAGCGGACGCGCGGAATACGAGGCCGCGCATATCCCCGGCGCGCGATTCTTCGACATCGACGACATCAGCGATGCCCGCTCCGAACTGCCGCACATGGCCCCGCCGGTCGAGAAGTTCATGTCGAAACTCCGCGCCATGGGCGTCGGCGACGGCCATCAGGTGGTGGTCTATGACGCCAAGGGGCTGTTTTCCGCGGCCCGCGTCTGGTGGCTGTTTCGCCTTATGGGTCAGGACAATATCGCCGTGCTCGACGGCGGTTTCCCGAAATGGCAGGCCGAGGGCCGCGCCGTCGAGGATATGCCGCCCATCATCCGCGACCGTCACATGACCGTTCGCCGCCAGAACCAGATGGTCAAGGACGTGACCCAAGTCGCCGCCGCCGCCAAATTGGGCGATTACGAAATCCTTGATGCCCGCGCCGCCGCCCGTTTTCGCGGAGAGGCGGCAGAGCCCCGCGCCGGTCTGCGCGCAGGCCACATCCCGGGCTCCAAAAATGTCCCCTACACCGATCTCTTGAATGCCGACATGACCATGAAAGACACAGGCGACCTGCGCGCCGTCTTTGCCGCCGCCGGGGTGGATATGACCAAGCCGGTCATCACCTCCTGCGGCTCTGGCGTGACCGCCGCCATCATCAATCTGGCGCTGGAGCGGATCGGCAAGACCGACCATGCGCTTTATGACGGGTCATGGACCGAATGGGGCGCGTTCCCGACCCTGCCCGTCGCCACTGGAGAAGCCTGATGTTTGACGCCTTGAAAGAAAAACCCGCCGACAAGATCCTGGCCCTTGGTCAGGCGTTCCGCGAGGATCCGCGCGAGACCAAGATTGATCTCGGCGTCGGCGTCTACAAAACCCCCGAAGGCGTCACGCCCATCATGCGCGCGGTTAAAACCGCCGAGAAACAGTTGTGGGAGGTGGAAACCACCAAGGCCTATACCGGCCTTGCGGGCGATCCGGCCTTTGCCGATGTGATGATTTCGCTCATCTTGGGCGATGCCGTGACCCGCGATCAAGTCTCGGCCATTGCCACGCCGGGCGGCACTGGCGCGGTGCGTCAGGCGTTTGATCTCATCAAGATGGCCACCCCCGGCGCACGCGTCTTTGTGTCCGATCCGACATGGCCCAACCACCTGAGCATTCTCGCGCATATGGGCATCGAGGTGGTGATGTATCGCTATTTCGATCCCGAAACCGTGGGCGTCGATTTCACCGGCATGATGGCCGATCTGGACGGATTGCGCGCGGGCGATGTCGTGCTCTTGCACGGCTGCTGCCACAACCCCACCGGTGCCAATCTCAACATGACCGAATGGAGCGCAGTGGTGGACCTGCTCAATGCGCGTGGCGCGCTGCCGATGATCGACATCGCCTATCAGGGCTTTGGTGACGGGCTCGAAGCGGACGCCGCCGCCGTGCGGTTCGTAGCGGAAAACTGCCCCGAGGTGCTGATCGCCGCCAGCTGCTCCAAGAATTTCGGTATCTACCGCGAACGCACCGGCATCCTGATGGCCGTGGCGCAGGACAAAAGCCTGCAAAAGGTCACCCAGGGCAATCTTGCCTATCTCAACCGGCAGAACTATTCCTTCCCGCCCGATCACGGTGCGCGACTGGTGACCATGGTTCTCACCGATCCCGACCTGCGCGCCGACTGGCAGTCAGAGCTTGAGGAGGTGCGCCTTGGCATGCTCAAGCTGCGCGAGTCTCTGGCAGCAGAATTGCAGCGCATTTCCGGCTCCGACCGCTTCGGCTTTATCGCCCAGCATCGCGGCATGTTCTCGCGCTTGGGCGCCACCCCTGAACAGGTCGAACGCCTGCGCGCAGAGCATGCGATCTACATGATCGGCGACAGCCGCATCAACATCGCGGGGCTCAACGCAAAAACCGTGCCCCTGCTGGCACAGGCGATGATCGACGTGGGTGTCTGAGACCCCACGCTCTCCATCCAAAGTCGCATATCGCGCGCGCCTGCGCGCGCGTAACATCCCCGCATGATACGGGCGCTTTTCCTCTGGCTTCTGGCCGGGTTCCTGTCGGCCTCCGCCGCCACGGCGCAGGGGCTTGTTCCGTTGCGGGGTGGCGCGGACATCGCCTTTCTCGGGATCACCTTCATCGACACCTCGACCGAAGGTGCCTACAATCCGGTGCGCGCCGATGAAACCGCCCGGCTGGCGCTGGTGCAGGACTATGTCCAGTCCCGCTTTGCCGAGAGCGGCTTTGCCCTGCTCGACCTCAGCCCCATCGCCAAGGATCTCGACGGCATTTCCAACCCCGCCGATTGCTACGGCTGCGAAACCCGTCTCGCGGCGCGACTCGATGCCGATTACGTGCTTGTGGGCGAGGTGCAAAAGGTCTCGAACCTGATCCTGTCGATGAACCTCGTTCTGCGCGCTGTGCCCAGCGGCGAGGTGGTGCGCGCCCGTGCGGTCGATATCCGCTCCAACACCGACGACTCATGGCTGCGCGGCATGCGCTATATCTTCAAGACCCATATTTTTGCGGAGGGATGACATGAAACATCTGGCCCCGGCCCTTGCGGCTCTGCTGCTCTCTGGCCCCGCGCTGGCGCAGTCCGCTTGGCCTGATATTCAAGCCGCCCTCTACGGCGACGCGCCCCTGGTCGCGCAGAGCGCGCAGGTCACGCTTGATGCACCGTTCCGCGCCACCGACGACGCACGCACCGTGTTGGGTGGACATGTCATCGCCCCGGCGGGTCAAAAGATCACCACCGTGACGCTGGTGATCGACGAAAACCCCGCCCCCGTGGCTGCCGAATTCCATCTTGCCGCGCCACAGGCCGAATTCGCCTTCAGCCTCACCACCCGCCTCAACGGTCAAACCCCGCTGCATCTCGTGGCCCTCACCGACACCGGCGAGCGGCACATGGCCGAGGCGTTCCTCAAAACCTCCGGCCAGGGGGCCTGCGCCGCCCCGCCGGGCACTGACCCGGTCGCAGCTTTGGCCACATTGGGCGAGATGGAATTGGCCTTCTTGCCTGACATCGCAGCCCCCAGCAAAAGCGTGAACACCCGCCTTGCGACACTCGCAGGCAAGGTCCGCGCGCTTGACGTCGATATCAGCCATCCCAGCCATTCGGGTCTGGCGATGGATCAGATCACCCTGCTCTACACACCGCTGCGCGTGGTGGATGAACTCGCCATCAGTATCGACAACAGGCCCTATCTCACCATGACCGGCAGCATCTCCCTCTCGGAAAACCCCCGCCTGCGGGTCTCGATCCCGACGGGCACCACAACAGCAGAGGTCAGCCTAAACGACACCGACGGCACAAGGACCAGCGCCCGCACCAGCCTTGCGGCGTATTGAGGGGGAACGTCAGAGTTAGGGTATGGCCTTGAACGGTCATTGGCCGGCGGGCACTGTGCCGCGCGATTGCCAGACCGCGGTTTGGCGATGCAACGGCGGTAACTGCCGCTTTATGCCAGCAAAAACCGTAAAATGCCCAAGCGATGCGCAGCGCTTCAAAATCGCCAGACCGGGGGGCGGTCTGGCGATCGCGCGGCACCTGCGGTGCTATTCGCGCGGGTGGCAAACGAAGGCACGCTCAATCCCATCCGCACTCTACCCCCTACGTCCCCGGCTCCCCCGCCCTCGCCTCGACCTTTTCCAACGGATAGTCCTCAAAGTCCCAGCCATCCGTGCCCTCGGGGAACCAGTAAACCTCCGTATATCCCATCTCCAGCACCCGCTTGGCCGCGTTCCACGACATCCAGCAGTCCTCCAGACAGAAGAACAGCACCGGATGGCCGGGATCGCCGTCCGTCACCTCCGCCAACCCGTCTCTCAAATAGGCCTCGGTCTCCGGCGCAATCCGCTCATAGCCGGTGTTGGGCAACCAGACAGCGCCGGGAATCGACAGCCGCGGCTTCTCGCGCCAGATTGTCCCCGCAGGCAGGTTCGCAGGTTTGGGTGCGCGCGGCAGCACATCGACAAAAGCCACCTCGCCCCCCTGCCAAAGCACATGCGCCGCCATTGCATCAACCACAACCGCACCCGCCAATGTCTCGGGCACCGGCGCACGGTAGGGCTCTCCACGATAGCCCTCCGGCTCTGCCACCCCCTGCGCCGCCACCGGTCCGGCCAAAAGCATCAGCGCGGCCAGACCGGCCCGGATCATTGCGAGAGCACCTTGGCCTCTGTACCCATGTCATTGAGCAGCGGCACACCCGCCTCGACCAAAATCGCGTCAATCCCCGCCTGATTGCGCCGGATCAGCGAATTCAATTGCCGCTTCCACTGATCCTCGCCCAGACGCACGCCCATGGTGATCCGGTAGAACATCTTGGGCGCGCCCACCTCCTGCATCAGCGGCACGACTTTCAATCCGGGATGCTCGCGCTTGACCAGCGGCCCACCGATCGGCCCCCAGAGCACGGCGGCGTCAATCTCTCCGGCCTCCAGATCGCGCAACATGTCACTCGCAGGCGACTGCACCCGCCGATCCACAAAGAGCGGATAGGCCCGCGCCTTGGCCATCAGCCCATTGCGCGCCATATGCGTGCCCGGCGGGCTGCCCGCGATGATCCCCACCACCTTGCCCTTCAGGCGTGGATCGGCCAGCGTCACGACATCAGCCAACTCACTCTCGCGCGGCAGGATGATCGTATAGGCCGAGACCATGTAATGATTGGTATTCTGCACCAATTCATGGCCCTGCGCGAACCCGATGATCACGTCACAGCGCTTTTCGCCTAATGTCCGCCGCACAAACCCGGTCGCCATCGGAAACCAGCTATAGTCCACCGGCTTGTCCAACTCTGCGGCCAGCAACTCGGCGATCTTGTTCTCAAACCCGGTCCCGGCCTCGGTCGACATCGGATCATTGGCCGGATCGGCACAGACCCGAAACGCCGTCTGCGAGACTAGCTCCGCCATCTGCGCCCCAGCCACTCCGGGCAAGAGCGCGACAGCGAGGCCAAGCGCCTTAGCCCATGCAGGCATCTTCATCGGCTTGAATGGCATCGGATTTCGCCTCCTTCTTGGCCGGACGTCCCCGCTCGATCACGCCCAATCCGCGCGCCTTGAGATAGACATAGATGTCATCCAGATAGCACATCACATTCGGGTTGGTGCCAAAGGACGGCATCACCGAATTTTCAGAGGCATTCACCTTTTGCCGCCCTTCGGCAACGACACCATAGAAATCATAGTAATCCATCGTCACAGCCGACTTTTTGAGCGCCGGCGCATAGGTCGATCCCTCACCATCCGGCCCATGACAGACATGACATTCCGCATGATAGCGCCGGAACCCAGAGAATGTCCGCCAATCCACCGTGCCATCTTCGGCCACGTTGAATGTGGGAATATCATCGGCGGTGAAATAGCGGCCACCGTCCTCAGAGGCGGCAGCAAACTTGGGATCATCGGGCGACGGGGCCTCTTCGCCAAGCACCGGTAGCGCGATGAGCGCCAGACATGCGGTCAGACCAGCGGGCAAGAGGCGTCGGATCGTCAACATTCGGAACTCCTTTTAGGTATTCAGGTGCGGCGGCGCGACACTTCCAAGTGTCGCGCCGCCTGTGATGGGATCAGATCAGAGCGATCAATCCGGCAGTTTGAAGACGGTCAGCTGACCACCGAGCGCGGTATAGTCGCTCAGGGCTGCATAGCCGCCCACGGCGCCCAGACCGGCATTCGGATCGGTCAGACCGGCCGCAAGGCCAATCCCGGCCCAGCCGCCAATCCCCGACAGGATGCCGACATACTGCTTTCCGCCATGCTCATAGGTCATCACGTTGCCGATGATCCCCGAGGGCGTCTTGAAGCTGTAAAGCTCATCACCCGTCGCGGCATCAATCGCCTTGAGATAGCCCTCAAGCGTGCCGTAGAACACCACATCGCCAGCGGTCGCCAGAGCGCCCGACCAGACCGAGAACTGCTCGGGGATCGACCACTTGATCTTGCCCTCGATATTGTCCCAGGCGATGAAATTGCCCATGCCGCCATGGCTGCCGGGCGCCGGATACATCGCCAGCGTCGCACCCACATAAGGCTGACCGGCGGTATAGCTCACGCGGAACGGCTCGTAATCCATACAGACGTGGTTGGTGGGGATATAGAACAGGCCGGTCTTCGGGCTATAGGCCGAAGGTTGCTGGTCCTTGGTTCCCAGTGCCGCCGGACAAATCCCAGTCGAGTTGACATCTTCGCCATTCTGCTCGGTGGAATACTCCGCCACCACAGCCGGACGGCCATAGGTCTCGGATGCCGGGTCCATATCCACACCCGTGGTCCAGTTCACCGCCGGGTCGTATTTCTCGGCCACCAGCAACTCGCCGGTTTCCCGATCCAGTGTATAGGACAGGCCATTCCGATCCGGGTGGGTCAAGAGCTTGCGCATCTGCCCGTCAACTTCCTGATCCGTCAGGATCATCTCGTTGACACCGTCATAATCCCACTCGTCATGCGGGGTCATCTGATAGAGCCACTTGGCCATCCCGGTGTCGGGATTGCGCGCCATGATGGTCATCGACCAACGGTTGTCGCCGGGCCGCTGCGCCGGGTTCCATGTCGACGGGTTGCCGGTGCCATAATAGAACAGGTCCAACTCCGCGTCATAGGAATACCAACCCCAGGTCGAGCCGCCGCCGATCTTCCATTGATCGCCTTCCCAGGTGTTGGTGCCCGAATCCGCGCCCACAGGCTCGCCCAGATGGGTGGTATTTTCCGGGTCCATCAGCGTATCGCTGTCCGGTCCCATCGAATAGGCGCGCCAAACCTGCTCGCCGGTCTTCATGTCATAGGCCGTTGTGTGGCCGCGCACGCCGAATTCGCCGCCCGAAATGCCGACGATCACCTTGTCCTTGACCGGCAGCACCGTCGCGGTGTTGGTCTCCCCAATCGCCGGATCGCCATTCACAGCAGTCCAAACGACCTCACCGGTCTTGGCATCCAGCGCGACAATCGTGGTATCGGCCTGATGCAGGAAAATCTTGCCATCCGCATAGGCCACGCCCCGGTTGACCGTGTCACAGCACATCACCGGGATCACGTTGGGATCCTGCTTCGGCTCATATTTCCAGATGATCTTGCCGTTGTCGCTCAGATCCAGCGCATAAACGATATTCGGGAACGGTGTGTGGACATACATGACGTCCCCGATCACCAGCGGCGAGCCCTCATGCCCGCGCAACACGCCGGTCGAGAATGTCCACGCGACCTGCAACTTGCCGACATTGTCCTTGTTGATCTGGTCCAACTCGGAATAGCGGGTATTCGCATAATCGCCCGTTTGAATCGCCCATTGCGTTGGGTCATCTATCAGCGCCTGTAGATCGCTGTTGGCCGCGGCCATGCCGGATGCACCGACAAAGAACGCCGCCGACATCAAGAGTGATTTCTTCATTTTGTCCTCCCTGGATAAAACTGTTCTTGGTTTCGCTTGCCGGGCTCCTCTGCCCGCCGTGTCGCCCCGCACCGCCCTCCTCTGCGATGGAACCGGGGCGCATTCCCTCTGGCACAGCCCGGTTACAGAGCCGCGCTCAATACACCACCACCGAGCGAATACTCTCGCCCGCATGCATCAATTCAAACCCTTTGTTGATATCGTCGAGCGGCATGGTGTGGGTGATCATCGGGTCGATCTCGATCTTGCCCTGCATGTACCAATCGACAATCTTGGGCACATCCGTGCGCCCGCGCGCGCCGCCAAAGGCGGTCCCGCGCCACGAGCGGCCCGTCACCAATTGGAACGGCCGCGTGCTGATTTCCGCGCCCGCCGGGGCCACACCGATGATGATGCTCTCGCCCCAGCCCTTGTGTGCCGCCTCCAGCGCCGTGCGCATCACGCCGACATTGCCAGTGGCGTCAAAGGTGTAATCCGCCCCGCCGCCGGTCAGCTCGACCAGATGCGCCACCAGATCGCCCTTGACCTCCTTGGGGTTGACGAAATCGGTCATGCCAAACCGTGTCGCCATCTCGATCCGGCCCGGATTGAGGTCAACGCCGACGATCTGATCCGCCCCCGCCAACCGCAGTCCCTGCAACACGTTGAGACCGATGCCGCCCAGACCGAACACAATCGCCCGGCTGCCAATCTCCACCTTGGCGGTGTTGATCACCGCCCCCACGCCGGTGGTGACACCGCAACCGATGTAGCAAATCTTGTCAAAGGGCGCATCCTTGCGCACCTTCGCCAGCGCAATCTCGGGCAGGACCGTGTGATTGGCAAAGGTCGAACAGCCCATGTAATGCAGGATCGGCGTGCCATCCAGCATCGAAAACCGGCTGGTGCCGTCGGGCATCAGCCCCTGCCCTTGCGTCGAGCGGATTTTCTGGCAGAGGTTGGTTTTCGGGTTGAGGCAATAGTCGCATTCGCGGCATTCGGGCGTGTAGAGCGGGATCACATGATCGCCCGGCACAAGGCTGGTCACACCGGGGCCGACCTCCAGCACCACGCCCGCGCCCTCATGCCCCAGAATCGCCGGAAACGCCCCCTCGGGATCGGCACCGGACAGGGTGAAATCATCCGTGTGGCACAGCCCCGTCGCCTTGATCTCAACCAGAACCTCACCCGCCTTCGGACCTTCGAGGTTCACCTCCATGATCTCCATCGGCTTGCCAGCCTCAACAGCCACCGCCGCACGCGTTCTCATTCAGTCTGTCCTCCCTTGCATCCCAGAGGATACAACCTTTAGGTGATTTGGCGTAAAAATACGTTTCAAACCGGCCTGTTTCATCCTGTGACAATATGTGCCAAGATCGCGCCATAACTCAGTAAGACCTTAGTCGTAGAGGATGAAATGAGATCAGTTTTCACCGCCTTATCCATTGTTTTTACTGGAATATCTCCAATTTACGCCGCAGGATTGAATGATCCCGACTGGCCCTGCATTCAGCGCCGTGTGGATACACTTTCTGCGGCGGTCATGTGGCCCCATCCGCCTGAGAATCAGGCCGAGACCGGCACCCTCTCCCCCGAGGCCGCCCGACTGGCAGAATTGCTGGCCCTGCGCCGACTCAGCTTGGAAGAGGCCGAATCAGCGGTGGATGCCACGGCTGATCTGACCAAGGAGGACTACACCGCAATCTTTTCCGACGTGTTTGACCGCCTCAACCAGCGCCGGGTCGAGGTCATGGGCGGCATCACCCGCTACGCCCGCAATCAGGCCCGCATGGCTCAGGAAATCGACGCGCTGCGCTCTGAAATCGCAACCTTGTCCAAGACCGAGACCCCCGATTTCGACCGCATCGACCAGTTGGAAGAGGATCTCGACTGGCGCGCGCGCGTGTTCGACGACCGCCGTCGGTCGCTCACCTATGCCTGCGAAGCGCCGGTTCTGCTTGAAAAACGGCTCTATTCCCTTGCGCAAATTCTGGCAGCACGGGTCGCAGAATAGTCCAAAACATGGGTCCGGAACCGTATCAGACCGACGCGTGGAACCGCCCACTCAGGACGATATTCTAGCGCGATTGCTCGTGCTCAAATCTCTGGCGCGCAATGACTTCGTTACGGTCTGCCTTGTGCTGATCCGCCAGCGCCTTTTCAACATAGTTGAGGTGATCGTTCACCGCCGCCCGTGCCGCCTCGGGATTACGCGCCTGAATGGCGGCGTTGATGGCGCGGTGCTGATCCAAGAGCGCACCGCGCGTCGTGCGTTGCTTGAACATCACCTGACGGTTGTAGAACACACCCTCGCGCAGCAGTTGGAACATCGAGCGCATCATGTGCAGCATGATGACATTATGGCTGGCCTCAATAATCGCCATGTGAAACTCGGCGTCTAGCCGCGCTTCATCCGCCGGATTGGTTTTCTTATGCGCCGCCTCCATCTTGTCCATCACCGTCTGGATCACCTGCAAATCGGTGTCAGAGGCGAGGCGCGCCGCACGACAGGCCGCCAACCCCTCCAGATCACGGCGAAATCCGATGTAATCGAACACCGCCTCCTCATGGTCGGCAAAGAGCCGGATCAGCGCGTCCGAGAACGCGCTGCCCAGAACGTCGGCCACGTAAATCCCAGCGCCCGCGCGCGCGCTTAATAGGCCCTTGTCCTGCAACTCCGCCACCGCCTCGCGCAGCGACGGGCGCGAGACCCCCAGCTTCTCGGCCAGGTCGCGCTCGGCAGGCAGTCGCTCGCCGGGACGCAGGATGCCTTGGAGAATGAGTTTTTCAATTTGCCGCGTGACGGCAGTCGAAAGCTTTTCGGGTGTGACTTTCTGAAATGGCATGTGCGCGCCCTTGCTGAATTGGTCAGATCATATGACCACGACAGACACACGGCAAGCCTGTGCTTTGATCTTGGGGGAATGAGGTCGGAGGGGCTGGGTTTGATCAAAAGATTACGTCAAGCATGCCACGCGCGCGGAACAAAGGCGCGCTACGCACCGCCTTGGGTGGCAATGAACGATCTCTCGGGGCACACCGCCCTTCACCCCTCGCTCAGCACCCATTTCCCGACCTGCGACGGAAAGAACGCCTCAACCGCCGCCGTGGCGATCACCAGCGTCTCGCCACTCCCCGGATCGGTCACGTTTTGCCCGCCAAACACCACCTGCACCGTCGCCCGCCCACGTGGCAGCCCGGTCTTCAGCGCCTCGGGATCAACGCGCTCAGGCTCTTGCACCCCCACCGTCACCTTGACCTCCATATCCCGGTGATCGAGCGAGGTATTCAGAAACATCGGGATCGTGGAATGGCGGATTGCATCCTCGATCGCCCGCACGGCAGCCTTTTGGTAATCCATCCCATGCAGGTCATTGCCCATCCCCATCTCGATGATGAACCGCTCCGCACTCATACCTTGGCCTCCATGTCGAACGAGACCGAGATACAGGCATTGGCGATCACCGTGGGCTTGCCCACGGCGCGCGGAATGTCCAATCCGCCCCGCGCCACCTGCACGCGCACCTGCCCATAAGGAAAAATCGCGCGCAGCACCTCGACATCCACCTCGTCTGGCACCTGCACGGCAATATCCAGATCAATCAGCATGTCGCCTTTGCCGAACCCGAACAACTCTGCCAGATTGATCGAATTGTGCCACAGCGCATCACGCACCGCCCGCGCCGCCGCCTCGGTATAATCCTGCCGCCGCAGCGAGGTGCCCATGCCGAATTCGGTCAACACTCTTGTCCGCGCCATGGCTCAGAACTCCACCCCGATCTGCGCCTTGATGCCGGACCGGAACGGATGCTTGATCAGCTCCATTTCCGTGACCAGATCGGCAATCTCGATCAACTCGTCCTTGGCGTTGCGGCCGGTCAATACGACATGGGTCATATGCGGCTTTTCCTCAGCGAGGAACTGCACCACCTCGTTGATATCCAGATAATCATAGCGCAACGCGATGTTGATCTCATCCAGCAGGACCATCTTGTTGGTCTCATCGCGGATCAGCTCCTTGGCCTTGGCCCAGGCCGCCTGCGCCATCTCCGTGTCACGGGTGCGATCCTGTGTTTCCCAGGTAAAGCCCTCGCCCATGGTGTGAAAGGCACAGGCATCCGAGAATTTCGACAGGATCAGATCGCGCTCGCCGGTGCTCATCCCGCCCTTGATGAACTGCACCACGGCGCAGGGCATGCCATGCGCGATGCAGCGAAAGATCATGCCGAACGCCGCCGAGGATTTGCCCTTACCCTTGCCGGTATGAACGATGATCAGCCCTTTCTCATCGGTCTTGGTGGCCATGATCTTGTCGCGCGCGGCCTTTTTCTTGGCCATCTTCATCGCGTGGCGGTCGGGATCGTCGGTCATATCTGGCTCCTGCCGGGGTCTCGGGACGGGCAGAGTGTCGCAGACCGCCCCGGACGCGCAAGCCCTTTCTGCATGCCTCAGATTCGGTTCAGCACCAGCGACAGCCAGAGTGCAAAGGTGCTGATCCGACTCTGACGATAGAGCCCAAGACGCCACAGCCGCGCCAGTCGCGCCGGCAGCGGGCCACGCCGCATGGCCGCGAACTCGGCCAGAACCTCTCGGTTTTCCGGCGTGAGATACCCGTCAAGCCGCGACAACGTCGCGATATTCACCTCGTTCCAGTCCCGGAAATGCCCCTGCAACAATTGCCGGATACGCCGCAACCGCGCCAGGCGCGTGTCGTTCGACCCGATCTGGTTCACATCATGCTGCCGATACAAAAGCGTCGGCGTATCGTCATGCACGACGCGCCCGCCGGCCCCGGTGATCAACTGATAGACCCACCAGTCATGCACCACGACGCGCTCGACCTTTTGCACCGCCGCCTCGACCAGCCGCGCCGCAGCGGCATTGAGCAGGATCGTATTGCCCGAGGCGACATTCTGCACCAACGCATTGCGAAAGGATGGCGGTCGCGGCCGCGCCGCCGACAGACGCCGGGTGTGCAAATCCGTATCCGTGATCCAGGTCCGGCTACAATAGAGCGCCGGGCGCGCATCCTCCAACGCCTCCAGCGCGGCAATCCCGCGCGACAGCTTGTCCGGCAACCAGACATCGTCCTGATCGCTGAACGCCAGCCAATGCCCCTCCGGTGTCCGGTCGGGGGCATGGCGCAAGAGCGACAGGAAATTTGCCGCAGCCCCCCGCTTTGGCCCCGTCACGCACTGCGCCGGGCTCCGCTCGGCGAACTTGTCCAAGATGTCCTGACTGCCATCGTCAGAGCCGTCGTCACTGGCCAACACCTGCCAATCGGGATGATCCTGCGCGGCGATGCTCTGCAATTGTTCGGACAGATAATCGCCGCCGTTGTAGACGGCCAAGAGGATGACGACATGCGGCCCTCGACGATCCCCCATCCCTCAGTCGGCAGTTCGCGGGCTGTGCAACAGGCGTTTCAGATAGAGTCCATAGTCGGTTTTCTTGAACAAGCTGATCCGCTCCTCCAGCGCTGCCGCATCAATCCAACCCTTGTCATAGGCGATCTCTTCGGGGCAGCCCACCTGTTGCCCCTGCCGCTGCTCCAGCGTGCGCACAAAATTCCCGGCATCAAGCAGGCTGGCATGCGTCCCGGTATCCAGCCAGGCATAGCCGCGCCCCATCATCTCGACCGACAGCAGCCCATCTGCGAGGTACATCTCCAACAGCGAGGTGATTTCCAACTCGCCGCGCGCCGAGGGCTGCACTGTCCGGGCGCGAGTCGACGCCTCGCCATCCAGAAAATAGAGCCCCGTCACCGCAAAGTCGGATTTCGGCACCTTGGGCTTTTCCACGATCGACACGGCCCGGCCCGCTTTGTCGAACTCGACCACCCCGTAACGCTCCGGGTCCGCCACCCGGTAGCCAAAGACGGTGCCGCCCCTCTCCTGCCGCGCTGCGCTATCCAATTGCTCGGACAACCCGTGGCCGTAGAAAATGTTATCCCCCAGAACCAGCGCCGACGCCTGCCCGTCCAGAAACTCTTCCGCCAGCAGATAGGCCTGCGCCAGCCCATCCGGCGAGGGCTGCACGATATAGCTGAACGACAGCCCCCATTGGCTGCCATCGCCCAAGAGCCGCTGAAATTGCGCCTGATCCTGTGGCGTGGTGATGAGAGCGATCTCGCGGATGCCCGCCAGCATCAGCACCGTCAGCGGATAGTAGATCATCGGCTTGTCATAGACCGGCAAGAGCTGTTTGCTCAGCCCCATGGTGATCGGATAGAGCCGCGTGCCGGACCCTCCCGCCAAAACGATGCCCTTGCGTGTTGTGGTCATTTTTGCTCCAGGTGCTCGAGGACGCGGGACACACCGTCCCGCCAATCGGGCCGCGCGATGCCAAACTCTGCCGTCAGGGTTCCACAATCAAGGCGTGAATTGAGCGGTCGGGCGGCAGGTGTGGGATAGGCGCTGGTCGGGATACCCGTGACCGTCGTCGCGCGTCCGGCGCGGGCAAAAATCTCCCGTGCGAACTCCGCCCAGCTTGCATCGGGCGCGCCGCTGAAATGATAAAGACCCCCGGCATGGCCCGCGAGCATCGCCCGCCCCATTGTCAAGAGCGCCGCCGCGATATCCGCAGCCGGCGTCGGCCCGCCAATCTGATCCTCGACCACGTTGAGCGCGTCACGCGTTTCCGACAGGCGCAGCATGGTTCTCACAAAATTGTTGCCATGCGCCGAAAACACCCAGGATGTGCGCAGGATCGCGCTCTGCCCTCCGGCAGCGCGCACCGCCTCTTCACCCGCCAGCTTGGATCGACCATAGGCATTGCAGGGCGCGACCGGGTCCGACGGTTGGCGCGGCGCCGTGCCGCTGCCATCAAAAACGTAATCCGTCGAAACATGACAAAACGGAATACCCAAATCGGCACAGGCCCGCGCCATAGCGCCCGGTGCCGCACCATTGATCACCGTCGCCAGTGTCTCTTCCTCTTCGGCACGGTCGACGGCGGTATAGGCGGCAGCATTGATCACCAGATCGGGGACATGGTCCCGAATCGCGGCGGCGCACCTGTCCGGTTGCGTCAAATCCGCCTCATCCCGCCCCAAGGCCACGACCTCCGCCAGTCGTTGTAGCTCAGTCGCCACCTGACCGGTTTTGCCAAAAACCAGTATCTTCATACCGAACCCCATGTTCCTGTCGTCCTGCAAAATGGACGACCTCCCTTAGCCCGTCCCCAGCCGCTTTCCGACCCCCTCACGCGCCTCAAGCGCCCGCCACCAGCTTTCGTTCTCGAGATACCACGCCACAGTGCGCCGCAGCCCCTCTTCGACCGTGACAGAGGGGCGCCACCCCAACTCGTCCCGGATGCGGGACGGGTCGATCGCGTAGCGCGCATCATGGCCCGGACGATCCGTCACAAAGGTGATTTGCTCGGCATAGGACGCGCCATCGCTGCGCGTACATAACGCGTCCAAAATTGTACATAAGGTACGCACCAAGTCCAGATTGCTGCGCTCATTTTCGCCACCGATATTATAGGATCGCCCCGGCGCACCCTGCTCCAGCACCCTCAACAGCGCCTCGGCGTGATCCTCGACATAAAGCCAGTCGCGCACGTGTCTGCCATCGCCGTAAATCGGCAGCGGCTTGCCCGCCAATGCCTTGAGAATAATCACCGGAATGAGCTTCTCAGGAAAGTGGAAAGGCCCGTAATTGTTGGAACAATTGGTGATCAGCACCGGCAGGCCGTAGGTCTCGTGCCAGGCTCGAACCAGATGGTCCGACGCCGCCTTGGAGGCCGAATAGGGGCTACGCGGATCATAGGGCGTATTCTCGGTGAATTTGACTGACGGATCGGCGGGCAGTGAGCCGTAAACCTCATCTGTCGAGATATGCTGAAACCGGAAACTGTCAGGCTTTCCAAGGGCTTGCCAATGCCCACGCGCCGCTTCCAAGAGATTGTAGGTGCCCGTGATATTGGTCTCGACAAAGGCGCCGGGGCCGTCAATCGAGCGGTCCACATGGCTCTCAGCGGCCAGATGCAGCACCGCCTCGGGCGCATGCTCCGCAAACACCCGATCAAGCGCTGCACGATCCCGGATATCGGCATGAACGAAACTATATCGTGGGCTCTGTGCCACACTGGCCACATTATCCAGACAGGCGGCATAGGTCAGCGCATCCAGATTGACCACCTCATATCCGCGCGCCACGGCATGACGCACCACGGCCGACCCAATAAACCCGGCCCCCCCCGTCACCAAGAGCCTCATGTCGCCCCCACAAACTCAAAGGGGCTGACGAAATCGCGCAACAGCGGCGCCTTGCCATCCTTGTCGCTCAGCACCACAGACCCGCCCTCAACCCCCCAAGTAATCCCAATCTCGGGATCATCGAAACGCACCGCACCATCACACTCCGGCGCATAGTAATCCGAACATTTGTAGATGATTTCCGTCATTGGTTCTCGGGTCACAAACCCATGTAAAAACCCTTCTGGAACAAGAAGTTGGCGCCCGTTCTCGAAACTAAGATCAACCCCCACCCAGTGCCCATAGGTCGGGCTGCCGCGCCGGATATCAACCGCCACGTCATAGAGCGCACCGCGCCCGCACCGCACCAGCTTGGCCTGCGCATGCGGCGGCGACTGAAAATGCAGACCGCGTATCGTGCCCACCTGTTCCGAGAGCGAATGATTGTCCTGTACGAAATCTATCGTGATTCCCGCCTCAGCCATGCGCTGACGGTTCCAGCTCTCGCTGAAAAAACCACGCGTATCGCCGTGGCGTGTGGGTGTAACGATCACCACGCCGGGAAGAGAAGTTCGTTCAATCTGCATCGTGCTCGCATTGCCTTGTTTTGCGCAGGCTCTGGACCCCACGTCGTAAGTATCCCTCGACTTGTGTCAAATCTCCGCGTTTTTTTCCAGTGACAAACGCTGATTTTATTGCCGCCCCTGTCCCATTGCCGCGTTGGGCCTCAGAAGTCGCCCAAACATCGCTTCCAAATGCGCCGAGGCCCCGGCATGCACGTCAACGTCACCCATAAGAACCCCCACCTGCGCCTCGAAATCTGCGTAATGCTGGGTCGTGGCCCAGATCGAAAAGAGCAGATGTCGCGGATCGACCGGCGACAACCTGCCCGCCGCGATCCAGCCTTGGATAATCATCGACGTCTGATCCACCAGCGGCTTCAAAACACTCTCCAGATGCGGCCCCATACGGGGCGCACCCTGCAGTATTTCATTGGCAAACAACCGGCTCTCGCGCGGCAGGTCGCGCGACATCGCCAGCTTGCGGCGCACATAGGTCAGAATTTCGTCAAGCGGATCCCCTGCGGGATCAATCGCATGCAGCGGGGCTAACCAGGCATCCAGAAGCTGATTGAGCAAGGTGACGTGAATCTCTTCCTTACCCTCGAAGTAATAGAGGATGTTCGGCTTGCTCAGCCCCGCCTCCGCCGCAATCTGATCCAGTGTCGCGCCGCGATAGCCATGGGTCGAGAACACCTCGAGCGCCGCTTCGAGAATCCGCTTGCGGTTGCGCAGCTGGATACGGCTGGGCTTGCGACCGGCCTGCGCGGCAGGGGCTTGCGGCATCCTCTTCCTTTCCTTGCGGGGCATATTTTTCATCACCCCGTTGACCAGCTTAGCCAGATCACGGCTCAGGCCCAAGACGAATCTTGACAGCGCCCATGCCCCAAGCAATCGTAAGTTTACCAAATGGTAAAAAAGCGAGCAATCCCATGGCGGCACCCGGCGAAAACCTCAAGATCAACAGCACCCGGCTCTGGGACAGCCTGATGGAGATGGCCAAAATCGGCCCCGGCATCGCAGGCGGCAACAACCGCCAGACCCTGACAGATGAGGATGCCGAGGGGCGCGCGCTCTTTCAATCGTGGTGCACGACGGCGGGTCTCACCATGGGCGTGGACGAGATGGGCAATATGTTCGCCCGCCGCGACGGCACTGACCCAGAGGCGCTGCCGGTCTATGTGGGCTCCCACCTCGACACACAACCGACAGGCGGCAAATACGATGGCGTGCTCGGCGTGCTGGCAGGGCTGGAAATCATCCGCACCCTCAACGATCTGGATATAAGAACCAAACATCCCATCGTCGTCACCAACTGGACGAATGAAGAAGGCACGCGCTTTGCCCCCGCCATGCTCGCATCGGGCGTGTTCGCGGGCGTATTGAGCCGCGATTGGGCCTATGACCGGGTCGATGCCAAAGGCAAACGCTTTGGCGATGAATTGGAGCGTATCGGCTGGAAAGGCCCCGAGAAGGTGGGGGCGCGCAAGATGCACGCCTTCTTTGAACTCCACATCGAACAAGGCCCGATCCTCGAGGCCGAAGGCAAACAGATCGGGGTCGTCACCCACGGACAGGGTCTGCGCTGGATCGAATGCACAGTCACGGGCAAGGGCCAACACACCGGCTCCACGCCGATGTATATGCGCCGCAACGCCGGACGCGGACTGGCGCGCGTAACCGAACTGGTGCATGAAATTGCCTTGCACTATCAACCCAATGCCGTGGGCGCGATCGGCCATATCGACGTCCACCCCAACAGCCGCAACGTCATCCCCGAAAAGGTGGTCTTCACCGTCGATTTCCGCTCCCACGTCCTTGGGACATTAGAGGCGATGGCCGAGGAGCTCATGGCCACCGCCCCCGGCCTCTGCGCCGATGTCGGCGTGAAATTCAACGCCGAAGTGGTCGGCGCCTTCGATCCCCCCGCCTTTGACGAAAGCCTCGTCGCCCGCGTGCGCGATGCCGCCGACCGGCTGGGGTATAGTCATATGGATATCGTCTCGGGCGCGGGTCACGATGCCTGCTGGATCAACAAGGTCTATCCCACCACCATGGTCATGTGCCCCTGCAAGGATGGTCTCAGCCACAATGAGGCCGAAGAGATTACACCCGATTGGGCTCGCGCCGGCACGGATGTGCTGCTTCATGCCGTGCTGGAAACGGCGGAGGTGGTTGAGTGATCGGGGCCAGCCCCCAAACCCCCGAGGTATCTTGGACCAGATGAAATCCCAAGTAGTCTACAGACAGGGAGAAACGACATGACCACCAAAGTCATCAAGAACGGCACCGTCGTCACCGCCGACCGCACATGGAAGGCCGATGTGCTGATTGAAGGCGAGACCATCAAACAGATCGGCGCGGACCTCAAAGGCGAGACCTATATCGACGCCACGGACGCCTATGTGATCCCCGGCGGCATTGATCCGCATACCCACCTTGAGATGCCCTTCATGGGCACCACGGCGGCGGAAACCTTTGAAACCGGCACATGGGCGGCGGCCTGTGGCGGCACCACGATGATCGTGGATTTCTGCCTGCCCGGCGCGGATGGCAGCATCAAACACGCGATCAACGAGTGGCACCGCAAATCCGCGCCGCAGATTTGCAGCGACATCGGCTATCACATGGCCATCACCGGCTGGAACGAAAACGTCTTTACCGAGATGAAGGACGCCGTCGACATGGGCGTCAATTCCTTCAAGCATTTCATGGCCTACAAGGGCGCGCTCATGATCGAGGATGACGAGATGTTCGCCTCGTTCAAGCGCTGCGCCGAACTCGGCGCGCTGCCGATGGTGCATGCCGAGAATGGCGATCTGGTGGCCGAGATGCAGCAGAAATACTTTGATCAGGGCATCACGGGCCCAGAGGGGCACGCCTATTCCCGCCCCCCCGAATTCGAGGGCGAGGCCGCCAACCGCGCAATCTGCATTGCCGATGCCGCCGGCGTGCCGCTCTATATCGTGCATGTCTCTTGCGAACAGGCCCACGAGGCGATCCGGCGCGCGCGGCAAAAGGGGATGCGCGTCTATGGCGAGCCGCTGATCCAGTTCCTCACCCTCGACGAGTCCGAGTATTTCAACAAGGATTGGGACCACGCCGCCCGCCGCGTGATGTCACCCCCCTTCCGCTCCAAGGAGCATCAGGACGGCCTCTGGGCCGGGCTTCAAGCCGGATCACTGCAAGTGGTGGCGACCGATCACGCCGCCTTTTCCACCGCGCAGAAACGCGCCGGGCGCAACGATTTCCGCATCATCCCCAATGGCTCAAACGGGCTAGAGGAACGGCTTGCCGTGCTCTGGACGCATGGGGTGGAAACCGGACGGCTGACACTGAATGAATTCGTCGCCGTCACCTCGTCCAACGTGGCCAAGATCCTCAACATCTACCCGAAAAAGGGCGCGATTGTCGAAGGGGCGGATGCCGACCTCGTGGTCTGGGACCCCAAGATCACCAAGACGATCAGCGCCTCCAACCACCATTCCATCCTTGATTACAACGTCTTTGAAGGGTTCGAGGTCAAGGCGCAGCCGCGCTATACCCTCAGCCGCGGCGAGGTGATCTGGGCCTGGGGCCAGAATTCGCAGCCGCAACCGGGGCGCGGCCGCTTTGTCCCCCGCCCAGCTTTTCCCTCGGCCCATCAGGCGCTCTCGAAATGGAAGGCCCTGACCGCCCCCAAGATGATCCAGCGCGACCCGTTGAATATCCCGGCGGGGATCTGAAAAATCCGGCACGCACGCACCTCATGGCAAGGCGCGCCTCTTGACAACCATCAGCCAGCCGGGCGCAGTAGCGACCGGGCCAGCAGGGGATAGGGTTTGAGCAGCAACACAGTCATCAGCGCACAAAACCTGTCGCTGACCTTTCAGACCGGCGATGGCCCGGTGCATGCGCTCAAGGACGTGAGCCTTGAGGTGGAAAAGGGCGATTTCGTCAGCTTCATCGGCCCCTCAGGCTGTGGCAAGACCACCTTTCTGCGCTGCATGGCGGATCTGGAGCATCCCACCGGCGGCACCTTGACCGTCAATGGCACCAGCGCCGAAGAGGCGCGCAAATCCCGCGCCTATGGCTATGTGTTTCAGGCGGCGGGCCTCTACCCATGGCGCACCATCGGCGGCAATATCCGCCTGCCCTTGGAAATCATGGGCTACGCCCGCCACGATCAGGAGGCCCGCGTCAAGCGCGTGCTGGACCTCGTTGATCTCGCGGGGTTCGAGCGGAAATACCCCTGGCAGCTTTCAGGTGGCATGCAGCAGCGCGCCAGCATCGCCCGCGCGCTCGCCTTTGACGCCGACATCCTTTTGATGGACGAACCCTTTGGCGCTCTGGATGAAATCGTGCGCGACCATCTCAACGAGCAACTCCTCCAGCTTTGGGACCGCACCAACAAGACCATCTGTTTCGTCACCCATTCCATCCCCGAGGCGGTGTATCTGAGCACCAAGATCGTGGTCATGTCGCCCCGCCCCGGCCGCATCACCGATGTGATCGAGAGCACCCTGCCAAAGCATCGCCCGCTCGACATCCGCGAGACACCGGAATTCCTCGAAATCGCCCATCGCGTCCGCGAGGGGCTGCGTGCGGGGCATGGCGATGCGGTCTGAGACAACTCACCCAGAAAACGCCCTCTCCCCTGCGACGGGGAGAGGGGTTTTCACCGTTCACGGTCATCGGCTCTCCAGCCTGTACCGTAGCCTCAGAAAACCACGAATTCCTTTCAGCGTTCTTAAAATACTCAAAAATCGCGCCCGGTTTAAGCGCCGGAATTTGAGTATTTTTGGAACAGTGAAATCAGAGGAGGCATGATGCGCAATCTCCTCCCTGTTCTCACCATTCTCGCAGCACTTCTCGCGCTCTGGTATGCCGCCGCCGTGGCGCTCAATGCGCAATGGGCGCAGGATCAGGCGGCGCGGGCAGGCACGACGCTGACCCTCCCCGCCCTCGTCGCCGACACATGGGCGCAGGACAAGCCCAAACTGCCCGCGCCGCATCAGGTGGCGCTTGAGATATGGAACACCACCGGTGCCATGGTGCTGGAAGGGCGCGGATTTTCCAAAAGCTCGCTCTTTTATCACAGCTGGATCACCTTCAGCGCCACAGCACTCGGCTTTGTCCTTGGCACCGCGCTTGGCATCGCGCTGGCCATCGGCATCGTCTACAACCGCACCATGGACATGAGCGTGATGCCTTGGGTCATAGCCTCCCAAACCATCCCCATTCTGGCGATTGCCCCGATGATCATCGTGGTGCTGAATGCCGTGGGCATTTCAGGGCTGCTGCCCAAGGCGATGATCTCGATGTATCTGTCGTTCTTTCCGGTGGTCGTCGGCATGGTCAAGGGGCTGCGCAGCCCCACGCCCATGCAGCTCGACCAGATGCGGACATGGAGCGCGAGTGCGGCCCAGACCTTTTGGCGGCTGCGCCTGCCCTCTTCGATGCCCTATCTCTTTACCTCGCTCAAGGTCGGCATGGCCGCAAGCCTTGTCGGGGCCATCGTCGGCGAATTGCCGACCGGGGCCGTGGCGGGGCTGGGCGCGCGCCTGCTGGCAGGCAGCTATTATGGCCAAACCATCCAAATCTGGTCCGCTCTTATCATGGCGGCGACACTGGCGGCGGTTCTGGTGGGGCTGATTGGCCTTGTCCAGCGGATCACGCTCAAGCGGATGGGGATGGCGTGATGGGCTGGCTGGCGCTTGGATCGCTCGCATGGGCGCTTGGCTGGGGGATCAATTCCCGCCTGTCACACCGGCCTAAAACACGAGCCACACGGCTCCTCGTGCCAGTGATTTTCGGCCTCACACTTGTTGTGATCTGGGAATCTCTCGTGCGCGGCCTCTCGATCTCCCCCGTCCTCCTGCCCGCCCCCACCGCCATTGCCGCGACTTTCGCCAAATCCACCCATATTCTCTGGCAGGATTTCGTGCAGACCGCCCTCAAGGGCGCACTGACCGGCTATATCATGGGCTGCGGTGCGGCCTTTCTGACGGCCATCGCCATCGACCGGTTTCCGTTCCTGCAACGCGGTCTGCTGCCGGTGGGCAATTTCGTAGCGGCGCTGCCGATCATCGGCATGGCCCCCATTCTGGTGATGTGGTTCGGCTTTGACTGGCAATCCAAGGCAGCGGTCGTCGTGGTCATGGTGTTCTTTCCCATGTTGGTGAACACCGTACAGGGCCTCACCGATACCGACGCCATGCAGCGCGACCTGATGCGCACCTATGCCGCTGGCTATTGGCAAACCCTGTTCAACCTGCGCCTGCCCGCCGCGATGCCATTCCTCTTCAACGGGCTCAAGATCGCGACGACACTGGCGCTGATCGGGGCGATTGTGGCAGAGTTCTTTGGATCGCCCATCAAGGGCATGGGATTCCGCATCTCGACCTCGGTCGGGCAACTCGCGCTCGATCTCGTCTGGGCCGAGATCGTGGTCGCGGCCATCGCTGGCTCAGGATTTTACGGCGCCGTAGCGCTTGTGGAAAAGGCAGTGACATTCTGGCACCCGTCGCAACGGAGCCGGGCATAAGATCAAGAAACCACCAACACGGGAGATAACAAATGAAGAAACTGACAGGACTATTCAGCCTCGCCGCGCTTACCAGCCTCAGCACTATGGCGCAGGCGGCGGATGATCTGACGCTGCAACTCAAATGGGTGACGCAGGCGCAATTCGCGGGCTATTATGTGGCGCTCGACAAGGGGTTTTACGGCGAAGAAGACCTCAACGTCACGATCAAGCCGGGTGGGCCGGATATCGCCCCGACGCAGGTGATCGCAGGCGGCGGCGCGGATGTGACGGTGGAATGGATGCCGGCGGCCCTCTCGGCGCGGGAAAAGGGCCTGCCGCTGGTGAACATTGCGCAGCCCTTCAAATCCTCGGGCATGATGCTGACCTGCCTCAAGGAAACTGGCGTCACCGGGCCAGATGATTTTCCGGGTCGCACCTTGGGTGTCTGGTTCTTTGGCAATGAGTTTCCGTTTCTGTCGTGGATGAGCCAACTGGGCATTTCCACCGATGGCGGTGCCGAGGGCGTGACCGTGCTCAAACAGGGGTTCAACGTCGACCCGCTCTTGCAAAAACAGGCCGACTGCATCTCGACCATGACCTATAACGAGTATTGGCAGGTGATCGACGCGGGCCTCACCGAGGATCAACTCATCACCTTCAAATACGAGGATCAAGGCGTCGCCACACTTGAGGACGGGCTTTATGTTCTGGAAGAAAAGCTGAGCGACCCGGCCGAAGTCGATAAGCTCACCCGTTTCGTGCGCGCCTCGATGAAGGGCTGGAAATGGGCCGAGGAAAATCCAGAAGAGGCGGCGATGATCGTGCTCGACAATGACGCCACCGGCGCGCAGACCGAAGCGCATCAGATCCGCATGATGACCGAAGTGGCCAAGCTCACAGCAGGCTCCAACGGTGCGCTCGACCCCGAGGATTATGAGCGCACGGTGCAATCGCTTTTGTCCGGCGGATCTGATCCGGTGATTAGCGCACATCCCGGTGATGGCGCATGGACCCATGCGATCAGCGATGCCGCGCTGAACTGATCAAAAGCCATTTCTAGGACATGGCCCGGGCTGCACCGCCCGGGCCATTTTTTTGGACGTCGTTCGGCTCTTGTATCCGTCGTGACGTGCATATGGGGGGTAGATGAGATCAAGCCACTACATATTGGCCCAACTCCCGCGAAACTCTTTGAAAATGAACACTTTAAACAAAAACACGCCTGTGCTACGATCTGAGGTATAAATCAATGCCAGTCGGAAAACCGGCGGCGCGAGGCAGTAAAAGAGCAGTTCTATGAAAACACGGGGCAAGCAGCCAGTCCGTTGGGGGCTGGTGGTGATGGCAACATTCTGGATGCTGATCATCGTGCCATTGAGCGCGGCGGCGGCACCCTATGCAGCATTGGTGATGGACGCACGCAGCGGCGAAGTGCTCTATTCGAACAATGCCGACACGCGGCTACATCCAGCCTCGTTGACCAAGATGATGACACTCTATGTGGTTTTCGAGGCGATCGAGAACGGCGAGATCGGTCTTGATGACAAGGTGCTGATTTCGAAACATGCCGCCTCTGAGCCACCCAGCAAACTCGGCGTGCGCGCCGGAAGCAGCATTGCGCTGCGCTATCTCATTCGCGCCGCAGCAGTCAAATCCGCCAATGATGCGGCCACCGCACTTGGCGAGGCGATCGAAGGATCAGAGGCGCAGTTTGCGCGCCGGATGAATCGCACGGCCGAGAGTCTCGGCATGAGCCGGACCACGTTCAAGAATGCCCATGGCCTGACCGAGAACGGGCATCTGTCCACCGCGCGCGATATGTCAATCCTCGGGCGGCATCTCTTTTATGACTTCCCTCAGTATTACAATCTCTTCTCGCGCATCACCACCGATGCTGGCGTGACCTCGGTCAGCCACACCAACCGTCGCCTGCTTGAGGCCTATCGCGGCGCTGACGGGATCAAGACAGGCTATACCCGCGCCGCAGGCTTTAACCTCACCGCCAGCGCCGAACGCAATGGCGAGCGGATCATCGCCACCGTCTTTGGCGGTCAATCTACCGCCTCGCGCAATGCCAAGGTGGCTGAACTGCTCGACCTCGGCTTTAAAAAGGCACCAACGCAGGTGGCCGTGCTTCGCCCGGCGCGCCCGCCGTATCTAGGCAAGATCGGCACAGTGCCGGTGAGGATCGCCGCAGGCGAGGATCGCCCGAGCGTTGCCGCCAAGACCGTGCGCCTCGCCACAGCCGCCGCCGTGATCAAGAGCCTGCGCCCACAATCGCGGCCCTCGCAAGCCGCCCCGATGCCGGTCATCGCCGCGCGGGATGATATCGAGCGCGCGCTTCTGGCCGCTCAGCAGGTTGCAACGGCGACCCCTGCCCAAGGCAGCGTAGCGGTCACGCCTGACACCCGCCCCGAACAACGTCCGACCGATATCGTCCTCGCAAGCGCGCCCGCGCCAGAGCCTGAACCAGAGGTTGTGACACGTGTCTCTACCTCTGGCGGGCGCCATTGGGGGATCAACGTCGGCCGCTATGGCAGCGAATACAAGGCGCGGCAGGTGCTCTTGCAAACCGCCCTGAATGAAATGGCCACACTTGATGGCAGTCTGCGCAAAGTGGTGCAGCGGCCCGCCGGCTTCGACGCGAATTTCATGGGCATGACACGTGAGAGCGCGGACCTCGCCTGCCGCCGCCTGCAGGCCAAGAAAGTCACCTGTTTCATGATCGGGCCAAGCTGAAAGCTGTCACTGTGGTGCAAAGCGCAGATTGGGGCCAGCCCCCATCAGACAGATGAACAACACTCAAGGCTTGGGGTGGTCATCCCAATCGTCCGACAGGATACGCCGCGAGTCGCCCTCAGGATCATCATATTGGTTCGAGCGCACGGTGTAGACAAAAGCCACAAGGCCGACACCACCTAGGATTAGGGAAATCGGAATCAGGTAGGTGAGGATATTCATTGGCTACCTCAGTCTGAGCGCGTTGAGAGATACGGTGATCGAACTCAGCGACATGGCTAAGGCGGCAATGAGCGGCGAACAGAGCCCCGCCACCGCCAGCGGCACGGCAACGACGTTATAGACCGTGGCAATCTGGAAATTCTCGCGGATGCGGCGTGTGGCGGATTTCGCCGTCACGCAGGCCGCCGCGATTGGTGAGAGGTCATTGCCCAACAGCACGATATCCGATGCCACCCGCGCGGCATCGAGCGCCGTCGCGGGCGAAATCGACACATGCGCCCCCGCAAGAGCCGCTGTATCGTTGAGCCCATCCCCCACCATCAGCACATGCGCGCCCTCGGCAGTCAAAGCCGCCACACGCGCCGCCTTGTCTGCGGGCAACGCCTCGGCCATCCACTGCGGAATACCAAGGCGGGTGGCCAAGGCCTCGACCGCAGGAGTGGTATCGCCGGAAATCAGGATCACCCGCTTGCCCTGATCCATCAGCCCCTGCACCACCTCCGCAGCACCGGGCCGCAACGCATCTGCAAAGGTAAAGGCGACGGGCAACTGATCCCCGATCTTGAGAAAGGTTGCGGTCTCGGAGAGGGCCTGCGCCCCGGTCCAGCTTGCACGTCCCAGACGCACTTCTTGGCCGTTGCAGCGGCCCTTTGTGCCATACCCAGGCACTTCTGTAATGTCTGTTACCGCCGCCGCCGCAAATCCTGCACCACGCGCAGCGCGGGTGATCGACTGCGCCAGCGGATGCGAAGACCCCTGCGCAAGAGCTAACGCCACTTCGACCACCGCGCGCGGCAAACCATCCAGATTGGTGAGTTGCGGCATCCCCGTGGTCAGCGTGCCGGTCTTGTCGAACACGACCGTATCCACCTGCGCCAGCCGTTCGAGCGCGGTTTCATGTTTGATCAGCATCCCCCGCCGGAAGAGCCGCCCCGAGGCCGCCGTTGTCACCGCAGGCACCGCCAGCCCGAGCGCGCAAGGGCAGGTGATGATCAGAACCGCAGCGGCGATATTGAGCGCCGTGCGCACGTCCCATGTATAGAGATACCACCCCATAAAACTGAGGCCCGCCAGAATATGCACCCCCGGCGCATAGAGCTTGGCCGCACTATCGGCCAGCGAGGTATAGCGCGAGCGCCCGGATTCCGCGATGGCCACCAGATCCGCCATGCGGTGAAGCGAGGTTTCCGCCCCCACCGCCGTCGCGCGGATGGTAAGCGGTCCGGTCAAGTTGACCTCTCCGGCGCTGACCACCTGCCCCTCACCCGCAAACACCGGCAGCGTTTCTCCGGTGAGCAGCGACCGGTCAATCTCTGACGTGCCCTCTACGATTACACCATCCACCGGCATGCGCCCACCGGGCCGCACGAGAATGAGATCCCCCGCAGCCAAGAGGGCCACATTCACCTGTTCCTCCACTCCGGCGCGCAAGCGGATCGCACGCGGCACTTCGAGCGCCGTCAATTCCTCGGCGGCAGAGCGGGCAATGGCCCGCGTGCGGTGATCGAGATAGCGCCCCGCCAACAAAAAGAACGTGAGCGTAAGCGCCGCATCAAAATAGGCATGCTCCCCCGACAGCATCGTTTCCCAGAGCGAGGTGAGGATCGCCAGCACAATGGCCAGAACGATCGGCACATCCATATTGAGCCGCCAATTGCGCAACGCGGCCCAGGCATTGCGAAAGAACGGCACTCCGGAAAAGGCAATCGCCGGCAGGGTGATCGCGGCGGAAATCCAGTGGAACATGTCACGCGTCGCATCCTCGGCCCCGGACCAGACCGACACCGACAGAAGCATGACATTCATACTGGCAAAACCGGCGACCGCCAGCCGCATCAAAAGATCCCGCCCGGCGCGGTCATTGGCCGTGGCATTCAGCGTGCCCTGATCCAACTCATAGGCCTCGTAACCAAGCCCCTCGACCAGCGCGCGCATGTCTTCGGCGGTCACCTCGGGGGCCGCGTCGATGCTGGCCCGCTTGAGGGTCAGGTTGACGCGTGCGGACTTTACCCGGCTATCCGCATTTAACGCCCGCTCGATCTTGGAAATGCAGGCGGAACAATGGATCGTCGGCAGGGATAGGGCGATCTGCGCGCCCGGCAGGGCACGGGCCGCCAAGGCCTCGGCCGCCGGG
>NZ_LADY01000001.1:0-5477 GCF_000961715.1 Roseovarius sp. BRH_c41
GTGACAGCCGGGAGAGACCGGCACCAAACACCCAACCCGGAGGCGCGCCATGGCCGAGACGATCAAGAGCACCGACGACACCCGGGTCGAAAACAGCCCCGTGCGGCACAGCTACCGCAAACTGGGCGACATCGAGAAGGCCCGGGTCGAGGCGATCAAGGATATCGGCCAAAGGTTTCTCGACGAGATCGCCGCCGATCAGGGCCGCGAGTTTTCCCTCGCGCGCACCAAGATCGAAGAGGCCGTCATGTGGGCCGTCAAAGGGGTGGCCCGCTGATGGCCTACCTGACTGTGCAAGACATGATCGACCGCTACGGCGAAGGCTTCCTCGCCGAAGTGACGGCGCGTGACACAATCCCCGGCGTGATCGGTATGACCGCGCTGCAGGTGGCCGTGGACGACGCCGTGTCTGTCGCCGAGAGCTATGTCGCAGGGCTTTACAATGCAGACAATCCGCCCCGTGTCCTGACGATGCATACTGCGGCAATTGCCTGGTACCGGCTGCTCGGTGCGCGGGCCGCCGCCTTTGACGGGGCCGAAGAGGGCTATGAGGCCGCGATCAGCTTTCTGCGCGAAGTGCGCAAGGGCGAGGCCTCGCTCGGAGACGAGACGCCCGAGGACACAGGCCGGGGCAATCCCCAGCTACCCCAGATCAGCGCGCCGGAGGGCACCTTCACCCGCGACAGCCTGAAGGGGTTCTGAGATGGTCACCCTCACAGTCAGCCTCGACAGTCTCGACTTTGACAGCGCCATTGCCAATGGCCTGCGCCAGTTGTCCGACCTCACCCCTTTGATGCGCCGCATCGGCACCGTTCTGGAAACCTCCGTCTCGGAGCGGTTCGAGAAGGGCGAAGGCCCGGGCGGCATCGCGTGGCCCGTCTCGCACCGCGCGCGCGAGTTCGGCGGCAAGACGCTGGTCGACAGTACACGCCTGCGGGACAGCATCGTGACAGAGGCTGACAGCCAGTCCGCGCGCATCGGCACCAACGTGCCCTACGCCGCCACCCATCAGTTTGGCGCGTTCATCGAGCCGAAGGCCGCGGGCGGTGACGCCACGGCCAAACTCGCCTTCACCCTGCCCAATGGCCAATTCATCATGGTCGACCAGGTCGAAATTCCAGCCCGGCCCTTTCTGGGCTTTGACGACAAGGACGAGACCGACATCGTGGACACGGTCGAGACCTATCTCCGCGAGGTATTCGCATGAACATCTCCGATGTCATGGCCCGCCTCGCGGCTGAGGTGCCCGAACTTGGCGGTCGTATCGACGGCGGGCGCGCCTTTGTCGATCTGATCCGCTCGAAGAAACTGCCGGCGCAATCGGTCGCGGCCTATGTCTTTCCCTCCGGCATTCAGGGGGGCCGCCCGGATGCTGCGTCGGGTGTGTTCAGCCAGATGCTGACCCACCGCACGAGCGTGGTGATCTTCGCCCAAAGTTTTGATCGCACCGGGGCCGCCTCCCTCGACAAGATCGACCAGTTCCTGATGCGCGTGGTGCGCGCCTTGGCGGGATGGGCACCGGGCGACGAGGTCGGTGTCTTCCGGTTCGAGCGCGGCCAACTCATGTCCAGCGGTGCCGGTGTGCTCGCCTACCAGCTTGATTTCTCCATCGATGACCAACTGAGGATCCTCTCATGACCAATCTTCCGACCTCCGGCGGGGCGTACACCCGCGATGACAAGGGCGCGCTGAAGCGCGCGGATGCGTCGCCCTCAAAGCCCGCCCCCACCCCGAAACCCGAGAAGAAGGACGCTGACAAATGAGCCTGCTCTGGAGACGCAAGGTCCTGCTGGCCAAGCAGGAAACCACCTATGGCACCGATGCCGCCCCGACCGGCACTGATGCAATCCTCGCCACGGATGTGCGCCTGTCGCCGATGCAGGGTCAGGATCTGGACCGCAATCTCGATACGCCGCACGGCGGCCCCACCGGCACGATCCCCGTCGATCTGCACCGCACGATCTCGTTCAAGGTCGAACTGGCAGGCTCCGGTACCGTCGGCACCGCGCCCCGCTGGGGCCGTCTCCTGCGCGCCTGCGGCTGTGCCGAGACCGTGACGGCGGCCACCTCCGTGGTCTACAACCGGGTCTATTCAAACCTCGAGAGCATCACACTCCACCTCAATATCGGCGGCACGCTCTATGCCATGGTGGGCGTGCGCGGCACCGCCGCCTTTGACGTCTCGGCCTCGGGCATTCCCTATATCGAGTTCGAGTTCACGGCCCTCTATGTGGCCCCGGCCGACGTGGTCCAGCCAACCCCGGACTTTATCGGCATTCCCGACCCGCTGGCCGCGTCGGATGCCAACACGCCGGTCTTCACGATTGATAGCACCTCGCTCGTGATGCGCAATTTCAAGCTCACCCTCGCCAACCGCATCGAGGCGCAGTTTCTGATCGGCGAGGAGGAAGTGATCCTCGACGGGCATGAGAACACCATCGAGGCGCGGGTGCGCGCCGTGACGCTCTCCACCTTCAACCCGTTCACCATGGCGGCCACCCAAGAGAAGGTCGCCGTCGAGATCGAGCACGGCAAGACGGCGGGCAACATCGTCAATATCGCGGCCCCGAATGCCCAGATGCAGCGTCCCGAGGGGCTGGAGGACGGGCAAGGCCGCAAGGAATGGCCGCTGCGCCTCGTGCCACTGCCCACCGCCTCCACCGCCGCCGACCAGTGGGCGATGACGCTCACCTGAGGGGGTTCAACGCCCCCTTCAATGCCCCTTTGAAAGAGAGTTCACCCCCATGTTCAAGATCGACCAGACGCCGACCTTCACCCACCCTGTCGAGATCAAGGTGCCCGCCGATGGCGGCCATGATCTCCAGACGCTCAATGCCACCTTCCGCGTGCTGCCCGATGAAGAGATTGAGGCGCTCGACATGCGCACCACGCGCGGCGAGCGCGAGTTCCTGTCGGCGGCCATCGTCAGTCTCGACGACATCGAGGACGAGAAGGGCAACAAGCTGCCTTACAGCCACGGCCTGCGCGACCGGCTGATTGGACTGGCCTATGTCCGCGTCGCCCTGGTCAACGCCTATTACGCGGCGTTGGTGGGGAAACGGGTAAAAAACTGAAATGGGCCGGGCGGGCATGGGCGCGCGGCGACCTGATCGCAGATGACGCAGGCGGCGACCATGACGACGAGGCGGAATTCTGGGGGATCGACCCGGGTCACCTCCGCCGCGATCCGTCCGGCTCTGGTGTTTGGCCGCAGAATGTCCCGGCGGTGCGGGCCTTTCTCGCGGTCTGCAATCAATGGCGCACCGTCTCGGCCGGGCTGGCGGGTTTCCGCGTGGTGGGCCTTGACTACACGGCCGCGCGGGCGGGCCTGCGCATGAGCGGGGTCAAGGTCACGCCCGCGCTTTGGGCCGAGGTGCAGGTGATCGAAGGCGCGGCTGTGGCCGCGATGAGGGAGAACTGAGATGGCATTCCGTGTCCAGGGCGAGATCCTCATGGACGCCGATCAGGCGAAGGCGGAGTTGCAGGCCACCGGCACCGCCGCGAAATCGGCCTCCCAGGACATTCGCGGCGTCGGCACCCAAGGTGCAACCGCCGCACGCGGGGTCAAGCAGCTTGAGACGGCCGCCAGAACCTCCGCTACGGGCCTTAGGGCGGCAAGCTCGGCCGCCGAGGTCAATGCAGCGGCGACCCAGAAAATGGCCTCGGCCAATCGCCTCGCCGCAGGCTCGATGGGCAACCTCGTGGCGCAGGGCAATGACGTGTTTGTCATGCTCGCGGCGGGTCAGAACCCGCTCACGCTGGCCATTCAGCAGGGCACGCAAATCACTCAGGTGATCGGGCCGCTCGGGGCGGCGGGCGCGTTCCGGGCATTGGGCGGGGCGGTTCTCGCGATGCTGAGCCCGATCAATCTGATCACCATCGGCGCACTGGCGGCGACCGCTACCGTGGTCAATTGGTTCATGTCCTCCTCGGAAGAGGCCGAGAGTTTCGCGGACAGCGTCGAGGCGCTCGAGAACCGGATCGACAGCCTGAGGGACAAGATCGCCGAGGCCTCATCCACCCGGCTCGAACTGGCCGACCGCTTCGGCGAAGGCTTTGTGGACCGCGCCCAAGACCTGCTCGACCGGATCGTCGAGGCCGAGAAGCGTATCACCGCCCGTGAGACCGGCGAAAACATCGGAGATTTTCTGGGCGAAACCGGCGTGGACTTTGGGCGCATCAACCGCAACCGCAACCTCCTGCCGCAATCGGTCGACGGCGGGCTCGACGTGGCCGAGGGTCAAGCGCTCTCCACGCTCGCTTCTGAGTTCGACCTCAGCGGTCTCTTTGGGCGGATGCGTGCCGGGAGCCGTGAACTTGTTCAAGACGTTCTCAACGATTTCGCCGCCCTTCAGGAGGCCGCGCAAGGCACGGTCGAAGAACAAGCCGCCGCCGTCGACGCGCTGATCGAGAGCTACACCCGCGCCGCGCTGGCCTCGGGGGAGACGTCCGAGGCAGAGCAAGACCGCCTCCTGACGCTTGACAAAATGCGTCTGACCCTGGCCGAAGTTGCCAAGCTGCAAGGGGAAGACCCCGCCCGAAACCGCCAGACCGAAGAAATGCTGACCTTCCTCGATCTGGTGACCAAAAGCACCGGCGAGCAGCTGAAGGCCGAGGCGGCGGCGCAGGCCACGCTCTCGACCATGATCCAGCAGAATGGCGTGGCCGAGGCTATCGCGCGGGCAGGCGCGGACAGTGCCGAGGTGACGCGGTTGCGCGCGCAGTTCGCCCTCGATGCGGCGCTTGCGGAGGCCGACGCCTCTGGCGCGAGCGAAGAAACAAAAGAGGCCATGCGCGAGGCCGCACAACACACCTTTGAAATCGCGACGAGCGACATGTCCGGCAGCATCCGCGCGGCCGCCGACGAGGCCGCGCGGCTCTCGGCCGAGGTGCGCGGTGCCGTCGATGCCATGTTCGACCTGCAATCCCAAGGCCAGGTCGGGTTGGAGAACGCCCGTATCCGGGCGGAGTTTCGCGACGATCCGATTGGGCGCGCCGGAGCCTTGGCCGGTGCTAGGTTCGACCGCGAGACGGCGGTAATCCGGGGCGAGGCCAGCGGCGATACGGCAACAGTCGATGACCTAAATGCGCGCCGGGACGCCGTTGTCGAACTGGCCCGTGAGACATCCCGCCTCAACGAGCTAGCCCGGCCGACGCGGTCCGGCAGCGGCGCGCGTGGCGCATCGGCCAACGAGACCCTGCGCGAACAGCAGGCGCTCGACCGGCTGATCGAGAGCAAGCGGCGCGAGATCGAGGCGCTGCGCGAGAGCGACCCGGTGCAGCGCGAGATGATCCGCCTGCGCGACCGCCTGACCGCCGCGACGCCAAAGCAACGCGCGGAGATCGAGGCGCTCGTCGAGGCCCATGAGAACGAGCGCGTCGCCATGGAGCGCAAGGAGGAATTCAACAACGCCGTCGACGACGTGCTGCTCGAGGCCGAAAGCCTCCGGGACGTCTGGGAGGGGATCGGCGACATG
>NZ_LADY01000047.1:0-177827 GCF_000961715.1 Roseovarius sp. BRH_c41
CGCGAGACTGCCCAGCTTGGCACCGCCCTGCTGCTGTTGCTGGTCAAGGATCGCTGCCAACGCGTCCAGCCCACGCGACCCGGTCTGCTGTTGTTGCTGATCAAGCAAGGCCGCGAGGTTCGCGAGACTGCCCAGCTTGGCACCGCCTTGCTGCTGCTGTTGATCCAGCAGCGCCGCCAAGTTTTCCATAAACTTGCCGCCGCCCTGTTGCTGTTGCTGGTCAAGAATCGCCGCCAACTGATCCAGCCCACGCGACCCGGTCTGTTGCTGTTGCTGATCGAGCAAAGCCGCGAGGTTCGCGAGACTGCCCATCTTGGCACCGCCCTGCTGCTGTTGCTGGTCAAGAATCGCCGCCAACGCGTCTAACCCACGCGACCCGGTCTGCTGTTGCTGCTGATCGAGCAAGGCCGCAAGATCGGACAATCGACGAGAACCCTGTTGCTGCTGTTGATCAAGAACGGCTGCGAGTTTTGCTAGAATGCCACCCGCAGAAGATGAATAATTGGATATAGTCATTTCTGAATTCACTCCCAAATTTGAATTTGCGAAGGATTGAACTGCGCGAGAATCGATTGCCTGCAACGTTTCTAGTTCGTCTGGATTGAGCGAATAACCCAATGACTTTGCGAGGCTTTCTGGATCATCGCAAAAGGCCTTTGCAATGTCGGCATCCAAAAGAGCCGCCGATACAACATGAATAAGTGCCGCGCTATCCATTGGGCTGCCTCCACCGACTGCATCGTCAAGGTGTGACTTAATGTCGCTAAGATATATTAGATTCGGCAAAAATGCAACTTATGAGTGCAAGTTCTCAGAGCAAGAGCGCTTCACCCTTGACATTACAGACGAAGGCCATACCCACCGCTCTGCCTGCCAAACCCTAGTTTCTCGTACAAGGACGAGGCGGACGTGTTCCGAGGAGAAACATTGAGTGTGATCTCTGTGACGCCGTCTTGCTTGGCCAGCCGGATGAGTTCTATCATCGCCGCTTCCGCGATGCCCTTGTTTCGGTGCGGCGCAAAGGTCTCGATATAGAGCAGGTGCCATGTCTTGCGATCAGAGATCATGCGCTCGGTCTTCCAGATCACTCCGACCGGCTCCCCCTCACGTGCAATCGAAAGAAAGTTGGTCTTGGTCTCTGATCTTGAGATCGTCAGCTCTCGATTACAAATCTCCGTTGCAGTCTCTTCCGCCGTGAGAGGGTCAGCACCGCAGTCGCCAATGAGATGCTCAACAAATGCCTCTCTCACACGGTCAACGACCCAGGAAACCTTATCGGGATTTTCTGGGATCAAGCTGATGCCACTGTTCGACATGCGCGTCATGCAGAAAAGTGTAGAGTTCCAAAGCGGCGGTGAAAAGCGTGGTCCCGTCACAAGCCTGCACGAGGTTCACGCGATGCCCTTGACTGCGCCGGATCTTCACGCCGCGACAAATCTGCGTCTTGTATGCAACGCCTGCTCGCACTGCCGCGGAACGTACGAAATCACCGCACATCCGTACGGCCTTTGAGAGCGCGCCGACGTATCTGGATGCCAAAGATGGACTGAAACCCCGGACGATATCTCTGGGACAGGTAGGCACAGCACGTGACCAATAGCCCTTCGGGTCACTCGAAATAACCCAAAAGGCTATTGGCCATAGTCGGTAAATTCAAAAGGATGCGCGACCTTAACGGCGATCACGCATCCTTTTTTCTTGTCTTTACAGGAACTGGAAGTCGTCAATTCCCAGCACAGAGGCATCAACACCCTCCAACAGAATGACCTGACCGTTCACATTGATCTGCGCGCCTGCATCTGTCTGGGTAATACCCAGCGCATCCACAAAGCCTTGCAAGCCATTGTTTCCGTTGCTTATGTTGGCCTCGCCGGTATCCGGATTGACGATCCGGATCAAGAAGCTGTCCGTTCCATCCGTGAAATCGGTAATGACATCAAACTCGCCATCAACAAAGCTACTGAAGACGAACTGATCCGCATCCGCGCCACCAGTCATGATATCGTTTCCGGTGCCGCCGTTGATCGTATCATTCCCTGTGCCGCCATCAATCACGTCGTTGCGCCCACCCCCGGCGAGGAAGTCATTCCCTGACCCGCCACTGATGTCGTCATCGCCCTCACCGCCACCGATCCGGTCATTGCCAGCGCCACCGTCGAGCGTATCACGCCCAGTGCCGCCACCAATCTGGTCATCTCCAGCCCCGGCATTGATCAGATCGTTCCCAAAGCTACCGGAGATCGAGTCATTGCCGTCGCCACCGTCGAGCGTGTCATTGCCCGCCCCACCGGCAACCACGTCAGCACCATTGCCACCCGACAATGAGTCGTCGCCAACGCCGCCACCCATGGTGTCGTCGCCGTCGCCACCGTCCAGCGTGTCATTTCCAAAACCGCCACCCAGAGAGTCATTGCCAGCGTCGCCGCTCACAAGGTCATCGCCATCCCCCCCTGCGACAGTGTCGTTGCCTTCACCACCGGACAGAGTGTCAGCACCAGCCTCGCCAAACAACGAGTCACTTCCCAACCCGCCGGAAATACTATCATTTCCGTCGAGACCACCGATCAGATCATCGCCATCGTTCCCGATCAGCGTGTCATTTTCACCGGTCGCTACGGGGCCCTCCTCGACGTCATTGACCGCGATGCTTAGTGACGCTGTGGCATCGGGATTCACACCGACACTGGCATCATTCACAGTGACCGAAACATCGAGCAGCGCATTGGTTTCAAAATCAAGCACCGCCCCAGCCCGCAGGAACAGGGCCGCACCAACGATCTCGAACAGAGCAGCATCAGCGCCGACCAAGGCCAGAGTGTTGGTCCCCTGCGCGTCATCTGACACGACAATGTCGGCAACCTTGATCCGAGACGTGGTGTCGGCATTCTCAGCAACATTTGTGGTCACGTTTGCGAGTGCAACAGTCGGCGCATCGTTGACCGCGGTCACCGTCACGTTGACCACAACCGTGTCCGTGCCGCCCTTCCCATCCGAGACCGAGACCGTAAAGGCATCGACCCCGTTGAAATTGGCACCCGGCGTGTAGGTGTAGCCGCCATTGGATGCCACCGTCACCGACCCGTTCGACGGCGCACCGCCCGAGGCCAGTGCAAAGCTCAGGCTGTCCCCGTCCACATCCGTAGCCGTGACCGTCCCAGAGACCGCGTGATCCTCATCCGTGCTCACCACAGTATCCGCCTGCGCCACCGGCGCATCGTTGACCGCATCCACCGTCACATTGACCACAACCGTGTCCGTGCCGCCCTTCCCATCCGAGACCGAGACCGTAAAGGCATCGACCCCGTTGAAATTGGCACCCGGCGTGTAGGTGTAGCCGCCATTGGATGCCACCGTCACCGACCCGTTCGACGGCGCACCGCCCGAGGCCAGTGCAAAGCTCAGGCTGTCCCCGTCCACATCCGTAGCCGTGACCGTCCCAGAGACCGCGTGATCCTCATCCGTGCTCACCACAGTATCCGCCTGCGCCACCGGCGCATCGTTGACCGCATCCACCGTCACATTGACCACAACCGTGTCCGTGCCGCCCTTCCCATCCGAGACCGAGACCGTAAAGGCATCCGCCCCGTTGAAATTGGCGCCCGGCGTGTAGGTGTAGCCGCCGTTGGCCGCGACCGTCACCGATCCGTTCGACGGCGCACCGCCCGAGGCCAGTGCAAAGCTCAGGCTGTCACTGTCCACATCCGTGGCCGTCACAACACCCGTAAGCGGCGTGTCCTCATCCGTGCTCACCGCAGTATCCGCCTGCGCCACCGGCGCATCGTTCACCGGCAACAGATCGAGAGTGGCACTTGCTGTGGCCGTCAACGCCCCGTCCGACGCTGTGTAGGAGAATGTCACATCGCCGTTGTCGTTCAGGTCGGGCGTATAGGTCCAGGTGCCATCCTCATTGTTGACAAGCAATCCGTTGCCGCTGGTCAGGCTCAGATCGGTGATCTCGAGCACTGCACCAGTGTCCACATCGCTGGCGCCCGTCAGAAGCTGCGCCTCGGTGATGACCCGAACCGTGTCTTCATTGGAGGCGACGAGCGTGACTTCGGCGGCGGTCGGCGCGTCATTGTCGCCTGTCACCCGCACGGTCACTGTCGTTGTCGATTGTGCCGAACCGCTGTCTTGCACGGTATATTGGAACGTGGCTGTCGAGGTCACGCCCGGTGCCAGACTATCCGGCGCGGTCAGCGTGTAGTCGCCATTCGCGCTGAGGAGCACCACGATCCCATCAACCGTCGTGATCCGGAACCCGTCAGCCGTTGCAACCGCGGTCGCGGTGACAGAGCTGCTGGCGTCCACAATGGTCGGGATATCGTTGATATCGACATCCGTATCATTCGCGAGAAGATTGCCCGTCACAGAGGCGGCGGTATCTTCTGTGGCCGTGATTGTGTCAGACACGGCCACGATCGCATCGTTGATACCAGTGATCGTGACCGAAACCGTGGCCGTATCCGTGCCGCCATTCCCATCGCTGATCGTGTAAATAAAGCTGTCAACCGCTGTCTCGCCCGCCGCCAGTTCATTAAACCGAGCGGTGGAGGAGGTGAGATTATAGAACAGCTGCCCATTGGACTGAAGGGTGACCTCAGCGCCCCAATCGGTCGTGATGACACCGGCCGACACGCCGACGGCTGCCGACCCACCAACAGGCAGGGTCCCATCCGCCAGATCAGCCAGTGCCGTCACGCTGAGCGTGTCATTCTCGGAATCATTGTCCGCCGTACCAATGTTCAACACGTTGAAGGCCGAAGCAAACGATCCCTCGGTCACTCCAAAGGCATCATTGACAGCAATCGGGCTATCGTTCGATGCCGTGATCGTGACCGAAATGGTCTGCTGCACGGCTGCGGCCCCATCACCATCCGTCAGATCGAGCGTGATGTCGCGCGATGAAACGGGCGTGTCGTCTGTCGTCGCATAGCTCAGCGCGTTGACCACCGCCTGCACATCCGCCGCAAAGGCCGCTGCAAGGAAGCTGACCGAAAGCGTGGCGGTGCCTTGGCCCGTCACCGTGCCGACCTGCGTGCCGCCGACCGATACCGCACCATCCACAACGCTGACGCTGCCAGAGGTGTCAAGATCGAGAAGGTCGGTCGCATCGCCGTCCACCACAGAGGCCGTGAAGGTGCCGGTGTCATAATCCAGCGCATCCACATCGGTCAGGCTGACCTGACCCGCAACCAGTGTCGCAACGGGCGCGTTTGCATCGACCGCTTCGACATGTGTCGCCGCACTCTGGCTCGACACATCGATCTCAGTCGAGTCGTTTACGGCTGTAACCGTGACATCGACAACCTGCGTCACAGCCCCACCCAGCCCGTCAGAGACAGTCACAGTAAAGCTGTCCACGCCGTTAAAGTTGGCATTGGGCGTATAGGTCCAGGCGCCGGTTTCCGGATCTACGGTGGCACCACCGTTTGCCGCGCTATCCCCTTCCTCGATGGAAAACGCGAGGATCGCCCCGTCATCCACATCATCCGCCACAATCGTGCCGGTGATTGCACCGTCATCTTCTACCCCAGTGCCAGTGATGTCCGACTCCGCCACCACAATGACCGGCACATCATTGGTGCCGCGCACCGTGAATGTGATCGTGCCGGTATCGTCGCTCAGTCCCTCACTGTCGGTCACGGTAAAGCTCACAACAACCGAGATTTCTTCATCGACATCCAGCGACTGATAGACGTCAGTCGACGCGTCAACAATGAATGCCCCGGTCTCACCGCTATAGGAGATACCTGCCTCGAGCAGCGTGGCCACGTTGCCCTCGACTGTAACGCCGTCGATGGACAGGGAAGACGGGTTGATGTTTCCATCCACATCGGACGCAAAGACCGAAAGCGGGATTTCACCGAGCGCTTCGCTGAACTCCGAGACGACAAGGCCGTTGAAGACTTCGTCCTCGATCACAATCGGGAAGGTCTCCGCCGAAACCTGATTGGCAACAGGTGCCTCGTTCACATCCGTCACAGTCAAGGTGAAGTCTGTCGTTACGTCTGGCGTCGCGCCAACCGTCGCGTCATCGACCACAACAGACACATCAAAGATGTTGTCCGCTCCTGCATCAGCCGGGTTCTCGAAATTCGGCGATCCCCCGACATAATGCAGCTCAAGCCCCGCCTCCGTGCTCACAACCGCAAAGAACGCGGCATCATCCCCCGTCAACGTGACATCATTCACGCCAAGTGCATCGTCAGTGATGGTGATATCCGCCACCTTGACGCCGGTTCCGATGACCGAATTTTCAGCCAAGGTCACCGTCGCATTGTCAAGGCTGACCGCGGTGGGGGCCTCGTTCACATCCGTCACCGTGATCGCAAACGCCTGTTCGGTCATATTGGTGCCATCAAAGGCCTCAACCACGACGTTGTAGACATTGTTGCCACCCACATCGGTCGGGATTTCGAAGTCAGGCGCCCCGACGAACTCGAGAGTATAGACACCCTCGACCTCAACAACCCGGAACGCCGCCTGATCATCGCCACCGACGATGGTAAAGCTGATCCCAGATTGATCGGTGTCCACATCGGTTGCGCTCAGCACGACGACGGATGTGTCATTCTCGGCCACGCTTTGTGCGGCGTTGATCGCAAACACCGGCGCGGTGTCATTCGCATCCACAATCGTGATCGTGAAGACTTCGGTCGAGATCGAACCGTCCTCGCTCGTCGCCTGCACCGTGATCGTATGGCTGTCCGCTGTTTCGAAATCAGGACGCGGGGCCATTTCTACAGTCGAAAGACGCACTTCGCCCGTCGTTGCATCAATCTCGAAAATCCCACCAGCGCTGTCCCTCAAACTATACGTAATGCCATTGGTGGTTGCATCTGCATCAGAGGCAGACGCCACGATACCGACCGGAGTGCCGGGGGCAGCGTTTTCAGAAACCTCATTTACAGCGGCATTACTATCCACCGGCGTGCTGACATCGAACTCATCCACATCGTTGATCGTGATCGTGAATGTCGAGGTGACGCTTGCCGCACCATTGGCCGGTGTCGCCTGAACTTCGATGGTCAGGGCGCCATCTGTCTCCCGGTCGATGTTTGCGCCCGAGGCGACTGAAACGACGCCTGTTTCGGCATCAATCACAAAGTCTGTGGCACCAGTGCCCCCGACGATGGCATAGCTTATCGCGCCAGATGTGACATCCGCATCGGTTGAGGCAGCGGTAATCCCGACCGTCCCCGTTGTGGCGTTCTCATCCACGCTCCCGCCCGCCAAACCGTCCGCATCCACCGGCGCCGTGGTCAGGTTATCGTCCACATCCGTGACGGTGACGGTGATCTCTTGCGTATCGGTGCCACCGTTTCCATCGCTGACCGTCACGGTCAGAACGTGCTCAAGCGCCGTTTCCGCATCCAGAGATTGACCAGCCACAAGTGAGATGGCGCCTGTGGTGGCATCAATCTCAAAGAGACCAGCAGCGTTCCCAGCGGAAATGCTGTAGCTCAGCACATCGCTCAAGTCGACATCGGTTCCCGACGCGGTCGCAATAACCGTTGTGGCATCAAGATCCTCAGCGACCGTGGCCGCATCCGCCGCCGAGGCGACAGGGCTGTCATTGGTCCCGGTGATCGTGATGGTCACGGTCTGAGTGTCACTCGCACTGGCGGTCTCGGACAAATCGTCGGCGGTCAGCGTATAGGTGACCTCCAGCGTCTCACCCACAGCGAGGAAATCGAACGACGCGTCGCCCGACGACCCCGACGTAAAGGCCCAAGTGAAGTCAGAGCCAGAGCCATCTGCGCCCAGAACCACAGTGTCACCAAATCCGGTTTCCGCCGCAGTACCCGCCGCCACTTGCATCATCGCGGCAAGCGCCGCGTTTTCCAGAGTCACAGTGCCGCCAAACGTACCACCGGACACAAAAGCCCCGGTCACCGAAACGGTCACCTCATCCCGCGTATCCTCATCCGAAACCGACAGCGTGCCAGAGGTCGTGATGGAAGCATCGACAGCACCATCGGCTGCCTCAGTTGCAACACCGGTATCCGCGAGACCGCCCCCCAACGCCCCGGCAATCACCGGCGCGTCATTGGTTCCGACAATCGCGATTGAGACCCGCTGGACGACCGCCCCCCCATCACCATCGTTGACGGTGATGTCATAGACCTGCGGGCTGGTGCCTAGGGCTTCACCTTCGGCCAGCGCATTGAGCGTGGCATCAGGAATGCTGAAGGTCCATGTAAATGTCCCCTCATCGACCGTTTCGCCCGAGGGTGAAAACTGGATCGTCCCCACAAAGCCGGGTGCAAGCGCCGCAAAGCCAAAGCTCGGGATGCCATTGCTGTCGACATCGGCAAACGAAATGGTGCCAGATACGACGACAAGGTTGCCTTCATTGGCCTCCGCCTGTTCCTTGGCCGCTACATTCACGACACCTGCGTCAGTCTCAGGATCGGTTCCCGTGATGGTCGGGTTGTCGTTCACACCGTCGATATTGATCGCCAGAGCGGTCTCGGACGTGGCCCCCTGCGGATCTGTCGCGCGTAGCGTTGTCGTGATGACCGGGTTCTGATCGGCACGAAGGCTGTTGATACCCGCATCATTCGGCTCAAAGCTGTAAGCGCCGCTCGACTGCACCGTCAGCGTGCCCAATTCCACACCATTCAACGGCGCTTCGGTCACGACCTCGTTGCTCACACGATCAAAGTAGAACGTTTGCGAAGTAGCACCTTCTGCAACGTCCTGCCCCGCAATCGTATACACCATCGCGTCGACATGCCCGCTGTCGCGGTCTGTGGCAGACAGAGTCCCCCCTTGAGCTTGAAAATCATCCGCCGCTGCTGTGTCGGTGATGTTGATGGCATCGACTGCGGCCAGTTCCGGCGTGTCATTGGCCGGGGTAATATCCACCGTCAACGTTGCGGTGTCGGTTGCACCGTGCTCATCGGTCACGACAATCGTAAAGGTCTCACCCGGTTCAGCATCCGCGTCCAGCCCCTGCAACAGCGTCGCATCAGGTGTGTAAGTATAGCTGCCATCAGAGAACACCGTCAGCGTCCCATACTTGCCCAGCAAGGAGGTCTGGCCCATTTCGGATACTTCGCCGCTGATCGCGTAGGTCAGAACCGCCCCATTATCGACATCCGACCCAACCAGCGTATCCGAAACCGAAGACAGCATGTCATCGCCAGCCGTATCGACAATCGCCGGTGCTGTTATCACGTCCTCCAGAACCGGACCGTCATTTGCCCCGGTGATGGTGATCGTCGCGGTCTGAGACACCGTCAAGTTTCCGTCGGTCACAGTGTAGCTGTAGGTGATCACTTCGCTCTCACCCACCGCCAGTGCGGTGTAGGCATTGGGATCAACCGTCAGGCTATTGCCATCCTCAGACACGGTCACGCCGCTGGCGTCTCCGCCGTCGAGCGTCAATCCGGACACATTGAGCACATCGCCCGCGTCTACGTCCGACGCACCGCTCAGCAGATTGACGGTAAAGCCCTCCGCATCTTCGGTTTGCTCTGCCGCTACGGGACCTTCCACAACCGGCGCATCGTTGACCGGGTTGACGGTGATGGTAACCGTGTCCACGTCAGTCAGTGCGCCACCCGCGCCGGTGTTGCCGCCATCATTCGTCGTCATGGTCAGGGTAACGTCGCCATTCGCGTCCTGCGCAGGCGTAAACACCGGTGTCGTTTCAGTCGCCAGATAGGCGTTGATATCCACCAATGTCCCGGTCAGCGTGATCGAATTCGTCCCCGACCCCGCAACCGTCACCAAACCAGCATCCGACGCCGCAATCGTGCCCGCGCCGTCAGCGACGGCAAGGGTCACGGTAATCGTGCCCTCGCCCGCATCTACATCAGCCACCGACAATCCGGTAAGGGTCACCGAGGTGTCTTCATCCGTGGTCAAGGACTCGGGCACGGTGTTCTCAGGTGCATCGTTGACCGCTGTCACAGTGAGATTGACGACCACCGTATCCGTGCCGCCATTGCCGTCCGAAACCTCGACCGTAAAGGCATCCGCCCCGTTGAAATCGGCGTTCGGAACATAGGTGTAAGTGCCATCGGTGTTGACCGTGACCGACCCATTCGTCGGGCCACTCTCAACCGCAAGCGCAAAGCTCAGCTCGTCACCGTCAACATCCGTGGCCAGCACCGTGCCGGAAATCCCCTCCGCATCCTCGCTGCCACTGACCTCAACGTCAGACTCCGCAACAGTGATGACCGGCAGATCATTCGTGCCAGTGATGGTAAAGGTGATGTCTTGCGTATCCGTGCCGCCGTGATTGTCCTCAACCGTCACCGTATAGGTGATGCTCAGAACCTCTCCCGCAGCAAGGAAATCAAACTCCCCATCGGTGATGTCAAACGTCCAACCGACCGTGTTGCCAACCGCCTCAGAGGCGTTTGCCGCTGTGGCATCGAAGGACAGGGAACCTGTCGGCCCGGCATAGCCTGCATCGACCTCAGCATCCAATGCAACGGAGGTCACTGCCGCAGTAACCGTGTGCGTATCCGCGCCACCCGCGCCACCGCTGGCAGGCAGGGTCGAGGTATCCGCATCGTCAAAGCTGATCGTGCCGGTCAGGGTCTGAATGGCCTCGGACCCGCTCTCGACGACGGCCTGATCTTCGGTCAGGGCCAAGTCGCCTGTTGTCGCAGTGATCACCGGCGCGTCATTCGTGCCGGTAAAGGTCAGCACGATATTGCGGCTCGTGGTGGCCGTGCCATCCGAGATCGACACTTGGTAGGATTGGGTAAAGGTCTCGCCTTCGGTCAGATTGTCGAGCACAAGATCATTGATGTTGAAGCTATAGAACACCTCGCCGACCTCAGCGACCGATGTGCCGGTCGGCGCAACGAAGCCAGCCGAGAACGTGCCGACATAATTTGCCAGAAGCGCGGCACCCTCACCTATGTCCTGCACAGGTTCAACTGTAACCTGAAGAGCAGCGATATCGCCCGGATCAACGTCATTGAACGTGATCGAGCCATTTACAGTCGGGCGCACGGCATTCTCGCCGGCATCCAAATCGGTCAACTCGGCAACAGAGGCGACAAAATCAGCCTCTTCCACGATATAGGGCGCATCATTCGCACCGGTGACGCGGATGAACGTTGTCACCTCATCATTGGTCGTGGTGATGCCATCCGGCGAGGTGGTTGTGACCGTGTATGTCAGCGCCACATCAATGAATTCGCCATCGTCCAATGCGTCAAACACGGCCGCGTTGCGGTCAAAGGTGACAACCCCGTTCAGGGCTTCACTGAGGTCAAACGCCGCTTGAGCATCCGCCGCAACAAATCCTGCGGGGAGATCACCGAAAGCGGAAACACTGGTCGTCCCGGTGATCGCGCGGGTGTCGTTGGCATCCAACTCAGTGACCGTTGTCACCCAGATTTCATCGGCGCTGTCGTCACCCGCACCCAACAGATTGACCGTGACGGTCGCTGCTGGCGTCGGTGTGACCTGATCCAGCACGCTGTTTTCGTCGATGATCAGCGCGTCGCCTTCAACAAAGGCGTTGATTGCGTCCGCCACGACAAGCGGCGCATCATTGGTGCCGGTGATGGTGATCGTGACTTGTTGGACAGCGGAAACGGAATTCTCGTTGCCGTTCTCGTCGATGCCGTCAAACGCCCCGCCATCATTCACGGTAACATCATAGACCACCGTCAGCGTCTCACCGGCCCCAAGGAAATCTGCAAGGCTATCGGCAAGACTGAAGCTCCAGTCGACCTGCCGCGCATCGCCAGAGTTGATGGCAGCAGCAAAGGCCGCATCCAGCGCCGCCTCGAGGCCCTCGGGCAGCGGCGTCACATCGGACGCAGTGCCAAGATTGTCGGCCCCATTCACATCCGTCCATGTCACAGAAGAGCGGCTGGCCGAAACGCTGTGCGTATCCGACAGATCCGCATCGGTGATGCTCAACGTGCCCGCGGTATCAAGGGACTCCCCCATCAGACCTGTCGATTCCGTCAAATCACCTGTGGCTGAATCCAATTCTCCGACCACAATCTCGGGCCGATCATTGGTGCCGTTGACCCTGACACTCACAGTCTCGGTGTCGGTCGCGTCACCGTCATTAGCAGTCACGGTAAAGTCGAGCGTAATGCTCTCGCCCGCAGCAAGATAATCGAACGTCTCTGCGCCGCTATCAAAGCTCCAGGTGATCTGGCCACTGGCATTTCCAGCGCCCGTCTCAAGTGGGGCACCTGCGCTGATGGTCATCATGCCCTGAAGCGCCGCGTCATCCGCTGCAAAATTGCCCAATGCGCCCGATGCCGAAACAGCGGTCACTGTTACCGCAACCGAGTCACCCGCATCCACATCCGATACGGTCAGCGTGCCGCTGGCAGTCAGGTTTGTGGCATCGGATTCCACGAGGATGGCCGACGCTGAGTCCTCACCCAAGGGCCCCGCCAATTCACCCCCGAAGAGTTCAATCACAGGCGCATCATTGGTGCCGGTCACGGTAACGGTGACAGTGTCCTCGGAATACCCGCCCAGCCCGTCGGCCACGCGCACAGTGAAGGTATCAGTAACAATGACACCCGCGGCGAGCGCCTGTGTATCCGCGTCCCGATCATCCAACTGATAGGACCACCCACCAGCGCTGGTCAGAACAAGGGAACCATAGGTGCCAACGGCCTCTGCGGCGAGGCCATTGGCCACGGAATGCTCGATTGCCTCGCCGTTCACCCCGGTGATCGACCAGATCACCTGGTCTGCTCCTCCGGTGTCCACATCCGACGTCGAGAAGCTGCCCGAGGCTTCGGGATCACCCGACGGGATCGGACCTTCGGGCCCAACAATTGGATCCGCGCTGATGCCTAGCTCTGTGACCGAGGTGTCGGCCCCCAGAGTCGCAAGGATCAGCGGCACGTCATTGGTGCCGTTGATGGTGATCGCCACATCTTGCGTCACTGTCGCGCCGCGCGTGTCGGTCACTGTGACCGTGAAGGTCTCAAAAACGGACTCCGAGTCGTGCAGCGATTGAACCGCTTCGGCCTCGTTATCCAGTGTAAAGGTCCAGTTGCCCGAAGCATCTATCGCAAAGCTGCCGTATGTACCCAGAATCTCGCCCAATTCCACGGTCTGACCGACGCCGGCCTGAACGCACCATGTAAGGGCGGTGCCGCTGGCACCATGCTCGGCATCCACATCATCCGCGCTCAGCGTGCCGGTGGCGGTGGTCGGCGGTGTGTTGATCGCGGCGTTTTGCGCATCAACGCCCTCTTCTTCGACCGTACCCACCTCCTGACCTTCGACAAAGCTGATCACCGGCGTGTCATTGGCGCCCGTGATATTGACGGTCAGCGTCGCACTTGCCTCATTGCCCACGCCACCGCCATTGTTGGCGATGGTATAGTCAAAGACCTCTGTGACACCTTCGCCGTCATTCAGCGCCTGCGTCGCGGCCAGCGTGTCATCCAGCACGTAACGATAGCTGCCATTGGCACTGACAAAGAGCGACCCATAGGTGCCCGCGATCTCGGTTTCGCCCTCAAACGCGACCTCCACGCGGGTCTCTCCAAAGGCAATCTCACTCACAACCAAGGCTGCGGCCTCGCCATCATCGGCATCGGTCCAATTGCCAACCGCCGACAGATTGCCTGTGGCTTGCGCTGTGCCCTCAGCGCCATTCTCGACACCGCCTGCTTCGATCACTGTGGTCCCGGCGGTGCTGCTGGCTCCGATCTGCGGCACGTCATTTGTGCCGGTAATGGTGATGGTCACGACCTGCGTATCGGTCGCGTTCCCGGTTTCGGAATCATCCGTCGCCGTGAGCGTATACTCCAGAACCAACGTTTCGCCCGCAGGCAGGAAATCAAACGGCGAGCTTTCGCTCGACCCGGCGGCAAACTGCCATGTGAACGATGACGGCGCGGATTGATCCGCCGTCAGCAAACCGGTGCTGCTGCGAAACTCACCACCCTCAGGAGCCACCTGCATCATGGCAAGCAAGGCTGCGTCGTCCAGCGGGTTCACCCCCTCGAATGCGCCCGAAACCAAAACCGAACTCACCTCAACCGCAACCTGATCGGTGGTGTCGATATCGGCCACGGTCAACGTACCCGTCGCGCTCAGCGATTGGTCACTGCTGCCGTCATCGACGACTTCAGTCAGATCCGCCGAAACGGCCGTGCCGGAAATCACCGGCGCATCATTGCTGCCTGCAATCGTCACCACGATCCGCTGGACAAAGCTCAGGCCGCCAACGGTTTCGGTCGTCGTCACATCATAGACCTGCGTGATGCTCTCGCCATCGGCCAGCGCATCGACAATCGCCATCTGGGTTGCGAGAACGGTCGGATTGGTGATCGGTGCGCCGATGTTAAAGGTCCATTGCACCGTGCCATTGCCATCACCCTGAATCGGATCAGAGAATCCCGCCTGGAACACACCAAGGAAGCTGCCGTTGGTGCTGGAAATATTGGACACCGTGACCGAGTGGCCATCAGCCACATCGTCGTCATGCACCCCAAAGGTGCCGGTGGTGCCAAAGGGCGTGGCATTCTCGCCAATCACCCCGTCCTCACGCTCGGTAACCGTGCCGGTCAGATCGTTGTCACCCGGCACCAGTTCCGGCGCATCGTTGAGATTGGTCAGCGTGATCGACAGAACCGACGCGGTTGCATTGCCCGCGTCATCCGTGCCGGTCACGGAAATGTCAAAGCTCGGACCGGTCTCTTCGAGGTCAAAGAACCCGCGCGCGGCCTCGGTGTCGATGATCTGGAGCAGGTATCCGGTATCGCCATCGCTGACGATCTCGACATGCGCATTGACCGCAGCTTCGCCTGTCACGGCATAGGTCGTGCCATCAGCACCCGACAGCGTGGCCAGAACAAGGGGCGTGCCAGTGGTCGCAGCGTCCTGATCGGCGATTTCGGCACTGGTGACGGGCCTGGTCTCAGAGGCTGTGCTCTCGGTATCAATCGAGGTGCCGGTGGACACGTCGGATACGGCAGAGATCACATTGCCCGCCACGTCCTGCGCGCCCGAGACATCCACTGTGATCGCGACCAAATCAACGTTCTGATCGACGACCGTGTAGGTGATCGTCAGGCTTAAGCCATCAATCGACCACTCGCGCATGGTTTCGGTAAAGCTGCTGGCAGACGCCACATCCAGCGCGACAGTCGGATCAACAGCCGTATCCATCGCTTCGTTGAACGCAATCGTCAGCGTGACAGAACCGCCCACGTCACTGTCGATCACAGCGCCATCAACACCGGTTCCCCCCGCAAGGGTCACCGTCGAAATCACCGGAGCGTTGGCGTCCAGATCAAACCCATTCGACTGGGCCTGCGCGGTATTGCCCGCCGGGTCGGCCACATCAAGCGTAACCGAAAGCGTGCCGTCGCTCAGCGCAGCCATTTGCAAAGGGCTGAGTGTGATTGGGCTGGATGACACGCTGGTCAGCCCCTCGACAACAACCGAGCCGCCACCAGTAGATGCAATCGTCAACGTCCCTGTTGCATCGGCATCAATGCCACTGAAAGCAACCTGAATAGGTTCTCCTGAATTGAATGTCGTGTCAGCGCCCGCGCCCAAAAAGCCGACAGACAGGTTGCCATCCGCATCTGCCGACGTATCCGTCACAAGCTCACCGTCAGCAAATGTTCCGCCAGTGACAGCCAGCCCGCCGGACGCGCCAATAACGACGAAGCCCGCCCCGTTGGGCGCGTCGGCCGCAAGGAAAACGTCCTGACCACCGGTATTTTCCCAATAGAGCACCTCGACATTGTGCTCACCTGCGGTGAGGTTGACGGTCGAGAAGGTCGACCAATCAGGATTGATGCCAGTGCCGGAAAATCGTTGCGCGACAATCTCGCCGTCGATGAACAGAACAAACCCGTCATCGGCGTTGTGATTGAAGATCCAGTCACCTGCTTCAGTGAAATTCACCACGCCTTTGAAGCGAACGGCAAAACCATCCCCCGTCAATCCCGACAAATTGGGATCGGTCAAGCTGACAGTCGCGGACGTGGTGGACGTGGTCGCGCCATTCAGCAGTTCAACTGCGAGCTCGTTCGTATTGATGGTGCCGGTCGAGACCGCGAATTCAACATTAAATGCCATTGGTGATGCTCCTGCTCTATTTTTGGTGCCGTGCTCTGCGGCGTTATGTTTGCTTACACAAGCGGTGGGTGATGCCCCGCTTGCGCCGTGGAATTAGGATCTATGAGGGTCGCGGCTCTCGCGCGCGTGGATGGCAAGATGTGCCAATTGGCCCGAGGAAACCGCACAATCGTCAACAGTAGCCATTAGAAATTCTCCTGATCGGTCAGTAGGGGAACGGCCCGGCGGCACCGTGATGGAGGGCCGGGATCAACGTGATGGAAGAACAAGGGATGCGGGGTTGGCTGTGTCCGGACTGATCCGGCAACAGGGCTGTCGTGGTTTTGTTTTCGCGATGGCTGCGGCTGGGCGCGTCCGGCCCACCTGTGCTGATGTCTCTTGGGAAACGCCCGGCGCTGGCCCAAACCGGCCCGCCGTTGGCATGTAACACTCCCCGGTTGCCGCTTGGCTCTGGACACAAGTCCGAGTGCATCTTTGGTCCCGCGGAAGATAGCCCATAACACTGAGCCCATGATCGATACGTAGAAATGTCGTGCCTCCCCACCTGACGCCAAGTTCGAACAGAACTCCGGTCACAGGCTTATTTCCGCATGAAAGTGCCTAAACACCAGACAATGCGGGATCTTGACGCGCAACGGCGTAGGTTTTGGTATCTGCTCTTAGGAATTTTAGGTCTGTGATGGAAATTCCATGTTTAGAGATTGAAACACTTGGCTACTCACACGCGAACATCGGTCCAATTGTACGAAGCACAGCCATCCAACGATGGATGATCGCCTGCTTCGGCATAAGGTAACCATTTCGTTACCCTTCAGGCAAGAATGAAACATGCATTTAAGCTGAATTTTGAACAAAAAATGCTTTTCATTCTCCTGAATTTGTAAAATTTCAATCAAAAGATTAATCAACAAATTGTGAGGACCCTGTAGGTTGCAGACTCCTTTTGAGATACCAAAGGGCCGCGGCAGCTGTCACTCCGGGTCAATCAACCTAAAAACAAAAATATATATTTAATATCAATATTTTAAGAAACTTAACTGAGCGCGTTCCAGCCCAACAATTCGCCCAATGCCCATAAACTCCGAGCGAAACATCCGCCTGTCCAGACCCGGGATCGTGTTTTTACCTATAGAGATTAAAGGCTTAACAAGATCAGTAAAAGGTTACTGGCGATTGGATTCTGAACTAGAATAGTTAGAATATTCGTATAAGTTGCATGAAAAACTTTTAGTTTCGGCTTTCAATTAAAAAATCCACCCAATATGGCAAGATAAGACGATCAGCGCATGATTGTAAGACTCATGATCCACACACGTCCACGTTGGCCCCTTTCAGCATGTTAAACCGGCGAGGCCGCCCCCGATCCTTGGATAATTCCGACACCAAATAGGTTGCAGAAAATCCATGCGCCGATACGCGGACCCCGTTACATTTCATGATCTATCCGGCACCGGCTCGCTCGCGGGTCACGTCACCGGCTTACACGGCCCCGAATTGCGCCAGCCAACCCAACGTGGCCTCTGTGCCCGCGTCGCCGGGGCGGTACTCCGCGCCGAACGGCAGCGGCCAGCCCAGATCAACCATCTGCGGCAAGAGCCAGCCATAATCCACCTCGCCCCGGTCCGGTGCCCCACGATCCGGCACCCCGGCGATTTGCACATGGCCGATGATCGACTGATAGCGCGCAAACCGCTGCAGCAGATCACCCTCCATGATTTGCAAATGATAACAGTCAAACATCATCCGCAGATTATCCCGCCCCAGCGCCGCAATCACCGCCGCCGCCGCAGAGCTCGACGACAGGTGATAGCCCGGCACATCGCGGTGATTGATCGGCTCGATCAGGATCATCTGGCCCAAGGGCGCGGCCAGATCGCAGGCATAGGCCAGATTGGCGCGAAATACCGCCTCCGCCTCGGCCCCGCCATCGGTGCATCCCGCCATGACATGCACCGCCCCTGCGCCAATGGCCTGCGCATAGTCCACAGCCTGCCGGATCGCCGCGCGGGCCTCTTCCTCGCGGCCCGGCACAGCAGCCAGCCCGAAATCCCCCGCCGCCCGGTCGCCCGGCGATGTGTTCAGCCCCAGCATCGGCAGGCCGGTTTCCTCAAGCGCCGCGCACACCTCTGCTGCAGCACACTCATAAGGAAAATGACACTCCACCGCCGCAAACCCCGCCTCTGCCGCTGCGCGGATTGCCTCGGGCAAGGGCCGATCAGTAAAGAGAAACCCGAGATTGGCAGAGAAACGCATCAGTCCCAATCCACCTCGAACTTGCGCACCACCTGCGCGATCTGCCCTGCATCCAGCGCGCGCGCGCCCGTGCCGCGCAGGATGAGCGCCAGACGCGCGGTTTCCTCCAGCTCTTCCATCGCGAACACCGCCGCCTCCAGATCTTTGCCCGCCACCACCGGGCCGTGATGGGCCAAGAGCACCGCGGCACGCCGCCCCGCCAGCCCCCGGATCGCCCCGGCCATCGCCGCGTCACCGGGCACAAAAAACGGCAAGAGCGCCACTTTGCCCACCCGCATCACCGCATAGGCCGTAAACGGTGGAATGGCATTGTCAGGATCGGTATCAGGAAGGATCGAGAGGGCGACGGAATGGGTCGAATGCAGATGCACCACCGCCCCCGCACTCTGCCGCGTCTCGTAAAACGCCGCATGCAGAGGCATTTCCTTGGTTGGGGCATCCCCGGAAATCAGCCGCCCACCCGCGTCAAACCGACTCAGCCGCGCCGGATCAAGTCGCCCCATGCTGACCCCCGTCGGCGTCACCAACAGCCCGCCGTCCTCGGTCCGAACCGAAATATTGCCCGAGGCCCCACCCGTCAGCCCGCGATCAAACATCGACTTGGCCCAGAAACACAGGTCTTCGCGCAGGCGGCTTTCGGTCATGCGGAATGCTCCATCATCTGCGCCGCCGCGACAAAGAAATCCGGCCCGCCAAAATTCCCCGATTTGAGCGCAAGAACAAGGTCATGGCCCGCCCGCATCACCGGCACGCCGGGCGTAATCTCGGGGCCAATCTCCAACTGCCTCAGGCCCAGCCCCTCGACCACCGCACCCGAGGTCTCACCGCCCGCGCTGATAAGCCGGGTCACACCGCGCGCCACCAGCGCCTGCGCCAATTCCGCAAAGAGCGCCTCGATAGCCCCGGCCACCGCCACAGCACCGAACCGCGCCTGATCCTGCGCCACCTGCGCCGGATCGGCTGAGGAATAGATCATCGGAATGCCATCCTGCGCCAAGGCCCAATCCGCCAGATCACCCGGCGCAACCCTGCCCGCAATGACCTCTGCTGCGGAAATCTCCCGCGCCGGATGGCAGGCCGCGTGCCGCGCCACCTGCCCGCGCGTGGCCACGGAACAAGACCCGGAGAGGACCACGGCAGGACCGGCCAGCCCGCACCAAACTCCCGCCCGCCCCGCCAACTCCCCCCTCGCCCGGAAATTGTCCGGAAGGCCCATGGCAATGCCCGACCCGCCTGTGATCAGCGGCAATTCCGCCGCCGCATGGCCCAAGGCCACCAAATCCGCGTCGCTGATCGCATCCGCGACGATCAATCTGTGCGCCTGCGCCGCCAGTGCGGCCCGGATCGCCTCCGGCCCCTGCCGCACGACCTGCGCGCCCACATGCCCGACCGATCCGCGCACCTGCAACCCCAGCCAGCGACGAATATCCGGATCGGTCATTGGCGTCAGCGGGTGATGCTGCATCCCGCTCTCATTCAGCAGACAATCATTCACAAAGAGATGCCCCTGATAGACCGTCCGTCCCGCCCCCGGAAAGGCCGGGCACACGATCACCTGTCGCGCGCCCAAGGCTTCGGCCAAGGCCTCGGCCACCGGGCCGATATTGCCCTCAGGCGTTGAATCAAACGTGGAGCAATATTTGAACAGGAATTGCCGGCACCCCTGCGCGCGCAACCAATCAAGCGCCGCCAGCGATTGTGCCACCGCCTCCGCCACCGGGATCGAGCGGGATTTCAGCGCCACCACCCCCGCCTCGACGACCCCATCGACTGGCGAATCCGGCACGCCCACATATTGCACCGTCCGCATCCCGACCTTGGTCAGCGTATTGGCCAGATCGCTCGACCCGGTGAAATCATCGCCGATACAGCCCAAGAGCATCAGCCATCCCCCGGCAATCGCAGCCCGGCGCGCGCAGCGGTATGTTTGGTAATGGCCGCATCATCCTCGCGCCCCAATCCAGCCTCCGACGCCGCGCGATACTCGCCCAACGCCGCCTCAACCAATGGCAGGTTCAGTGGCACCTTCGCGGCGATATCCCGGACGATCCCCAGATCCTTGGGCCAGATGTCGATGGCCGAGCGCGGGCTGTAGTCCGCTTCGATCACATGCGGCGCGCGGTTTTCGAACATCCACGAATTGCCCGCCGACACCTTGATCACCTCCAGCACACGGGCCAGATCAAGCCCCTGAGAGGTGGCAAAACACAGCGCCTCGCCCATCGCCGCGATATGCACGCCCGCAAGCAATTGATTGACCGCCTTCATCGCCGATCCCGGCCCGGCGCAATCGCCCAAGCGATGCACCGTCTCGGCCAGTGCCGCCAAAATCCCTGCCGCGCGCTCAAACGCTTCAGCGCGCCCCGACGCCATGATTGACAGGCGCCCCTCCGCCGCTTTGACCGCCCCGCCCGAAATCGGCGCATCGAGATAAAGGAGGCCCCGACGGGTGGCCTCTTCCTCCATTTCGCGGGCAAACTCCGGCCCGACCGTGGCACAGCCAAGGATCACACCACCCGTCTGCACGCCCTTGGCCCATCCTTGCGCCCCAAAGAGCGCATCGCGCGTCTGTGCAGCATTGAGCACGACGCAAACCAGCACCTCGGCCTTGGGTGACGCAGGCTCTAACGCGCGCCCGCCCGCTTCACGCAACAACAACCGACGGCCCGCGTCCGGATCATGGCCATAAACCTCAAACCCGGCCCGCAGCGCCGATTGCGCCATGCCAAGGCCCATCGACCCCAACCCCACAAAATGCACGATATCCGTCATGGTCCCACCGAAAGAATGGTCTGCATCGGCCAGAGCGTGATGGCCGGAATATAGGTGATCAGCATGAGCGCGCCAAACACGGTCAGCACGAACCAGAAAAGATGCGGAATGACCTTTTCAATCGAGAGATTGGCCACCGCACAGGCCGCGAAGAGATTGACGCCGAGTGGCGGCGTGATCATCCCCAGCGCCAGATTGACCACAAGGATCAATCCGAAATGCACCGGATCGACCCCGTAAGACACGGCAATTGGCGCAAGGATCGGCGCGAGGACAAGGATCGCTGCCGAGGTTTCGATAAACATGCCCACCACCAGCAGCATCAGGTTCACCACCAGGAGAAAGGCAAAGCGGCTCTCGAAAATATCCTTGAACCAGGCCGCGATTTCATTGGGCAGGCCCGAGCGCGTGATGAGAAACGAAAAAAGCGCCGCCGCAGAGATGATCAGCATGATCGCCGCCGTCGCCAAGACTGTCTTTTTCAAGATCTCGGGCAGGTTCACAAAGCGCAACTCGCGGTAAAATCCCATGCCCACGATCACGGCCGCGGCCACGGCGGCGGCGCTCGCTTCTGTGGGCGTGAAAACGCCCGAATAGATGCCGCCCAAGATGACCACCGGCACGATCAGCGCAGGCAAGGCGGACCAGAGCGCCGGACCCACCCGTGGCCGATCTCGTCCATCCTCAAGCCCGATGCCCCGCACCCGGCACAGGATCAGCACCAGCGCCATCAGCGACCCTGCCACCAGAAACCCCGGACCGATCCCGGCAAGGAACAACTGCCCAATCGAGGTATCGGTCGACACGCCATAGAGAATGAGCGGGATCGAGGGCGGGATCAGCACGCCCAATTCGGCGGAACTCGCCTGAACCGAGGCGGCCATCGGCGCAGGATAACCGTGCTTCACCATCGCCGGAATTAGGATCGCGCCAATCGCAAAGGTCGTGGCGACCGACGAGCCAGAGACCGAGGCGAACATCATGCAGGTCAGCACACAGGACGCGGCCAACCCCCCTTGGATACCGCCCACGATGGATTTCGCCAATTCCACCAAACGATGCGAAATGCCCCCCGCCGACATCAGATTGCCCGCCAGAATGAAAAGCGGAATCGCCATCAGTGGAAAACTGTCAATGCCCGTGAACATCCGCTGCGCCACCAAGAGAAGCGGCAAGCGGCCATTGGCCTCGATCCCGATCACCGAGGCAAGACCAATCGCGACCGCAATCGGCACCCCGGCCAAAAAGAAAATCGCAAGGGACAGCGCCAGTGCCGCGTTCATTGCAGGCCCGCCGAGAACTCAACCGCGCCCTTTTGAACCGCCCGTATCACACAGCCCAAAATTGCCAGCAGGATAAAGACTGACCCCACCGGCAGCGCCGCATAGACCCAAGCGATAGAGATTTCCAGCGCCGCCAGCTTTTGCGACATCACCCGGTCGGTCATCGCCCAGCCCTGCCAGAACAGGATGCAGAAAAACACGACCGACAATCCCATCGACACCAGATAGAGCACAAAGCCAAGCCGCGGCGGCAGCATCTTTTGCACGATCTCGACCGCGATCATCGCCCCTTCGCGAAACGCGGGCGCCACAGCCAGAAACACACACCAGATCATCGCCGACCGCGTGATCACCTCAGACCATGTCGAGGGGTGCCCAAAGACAAAGCGCGTCGTCACCTGATAGAGCGCAAGACTGACCGCGATCAGCAAAAAGCCAATCGCCAACCGCAAGGCCAGTTGCGTGGTCATGGCCTCAAATCTCAGAAACAACGACATCTTTCCCCTTCCGTCAGCTCCGGCACGATCCCCGCGCCGGGGTCAGGTTCGTGCCTTGGATCACTCGACGGCCTTGATCCGCTCGATCATTTCGCCGCCATACTGATCCGTATAGACCGAGTAAGACGCCGTTTCGGCCAGCGCCGCGAACGGAGCTTTGTCGATGTCGGTGATCACCTCCATGCCGTTTTCCCGCAAGAGCGCGACACCCGCCTCTTCCAGCCGGTTGACCTCTGCCCGCGTCGCCGCCGCCGAGGCCTTGGCCGCCTCTGCAAACCAGCCGCGCTCTTCATCGCTCAAACCGTCGAGCAGGACCGGCGAGGCCAGGACGGCTGCGGGCGAATAGACATGTCCGGTGAGGGACACATATTTTTGCACTTCCCAGAATTTCGACGCCGTGATCACCGTGACCGGGTTTTCCTGACCGTCCACGACGCCCTGCTGCAACGCGGTAAACAGTTCAGGAAAGGCCATCGGGGTCGGGGCAGCACCCATGCCCTCGAACGCCGCCATATGCACCTTGTTCTCCATCGTGCGCAGCTTGAGCCCCGCCAGATCCTCGGGCGTGCGCACGGCGCGCTGCGAGTTGGTCACATGGCGAAACCCATTCTCGGACCAGGCCAGCGCCACCAGATTATTCTTGCTTATCTCATCCAGCAATTCCTGCCCGATCTCGCCATCCAGCACGGTGCGGGCATGGTCATAGTCGCGGAACAGGAACGGCAGATCGAGCGCATAGACCTGCGGCACGAAATTCCCCAAGGGGCCGGTAGAGGTGATGACCACATCCAGCGATCCGATCTGCAAGCCTTCGATCATGTCGCGCTCGCCGCCCAACTGCCCGGCAGGTGCCTGTTCGCCGGTAAAGGCGCCGCCCGACAATTCGGTCAGCGTGTCGATGAACGCCTGCGCGCCCACGCCATAATGCGAGGTGGGCGAGAGCGCGTGCCCGACCACGATATTCTGTTGCGCCTCGGCCGCTGTGACCAGTCCCAGCGCAGCAATCGCGCCCAGTGCCAGATGTTTCATGTGATCCTCCTCCTTGGGTTTCCATTGGTTCAGTCAACCGGGGCCTCCCGTGCCCCGTCAGTTCCGTGCCAGACTATCCATATACTCCTGCACTATCTCGGCAAAATCCCGGTTGGGGGCAAATCCCATGGCCTCGGCGCGCGGCGTGATGATCTGCCCCGGCCATGTGGTCACGATCCGCTCGATCGCGGCATCGGGCCGCTCTGTCACCCGCGCGGCAACCTCGGGCCCCGCCAAGGTCTCCAACGTGTCCAGCATCGCCCCCACCGTGACCGAAATACCCGGCAAGGTGACGGTGGTCTCCAGCCCCAGCTCGGCTTGCGCCAGCGCAATGGCCGTCAGCGTATAGTCCAACGCCTTGGCGGGTGAGGCCAGATGCATCCGCAGCCCGCGCCCTACCGGCAACTCCGCCGCCATCCCGGCCAGCGGCTCGCGGATAATCCCGCTGGCAAAGCCCGACGCGGCGCGATTGGGCTTGCCCGCCCGCACCGCGATGGTCGGATAGCGCAACGCGCGGCCCCGGATAAACCCTTTTCGGCTGGCATCGCGCACCAGCAATTCACCCATCAGCTTTTGCGTACCATAAGATGACAGTGGCGCGGGCTGGGTCTCCTCTGAAATCGTGTCATTGTCGGTGCAGGAAAACACCGCAACCGATGAGGAAAAGACAAACACCGGCGGCTTGCGCAGGCTACGGCAGGCGTCGATCAGGGCAATCGTCGCTTGCAAGTTGACCGCCATGCCCAGCGCGTAATCCTCTTCCGCCTGCCCCGAGACGACACCGGCCAGATGGATCACCAACTCGGGCGCATCCTCGACAATCCGCGCCAATATTTCCGCACTATCCAGCGCCCCCGGCAGGGCATGCACCCGCCGACAGGACTGCGCAAGATCACGCAACGGAGCCTCGGCAATATCTGTGGCAAGGAGGACCGCAATCCGGCGCTCTTGCCCATCCACGATCAGGCTATCGCGCTCCGAGAGCGCGCGCACGACCCGCTGACCGATAAATCCCGCTGCTCCGGTGATCAGAATACGCACGCCAAATCCCCCTCGACCCGGACTGAACCAAGTAATGACAGCGCTGTCAATATGGTTCTGTCCGATGGCGCCCGAGGTAGAGAAGCCGCCTTGGAACTTGAACTTCTGTATCGGCAAACATGGTCCTAACCTCCCCACGCGGAACAAGACCCAAAGCGCCGCCGCGCGGCTCTGCACCCCTTCCCACGCAGATTCTCAATGACAGCGCCATCATTTTGCGCAATCTAAAGGTATGGACCCGAACCCGCCCGATCCACCGTCCCGCCGCCCGACCCTCTCGCAGGTGGCCGAGGCCGCAGGCGTGAGTGAAATCACCGCAAGCCGCGCCTTGCGGGGCCGCAGCGCTGTTGCCAAGGACACCCGCCTCAAGGTCGAAAACGCCGCGCGCGCCCTCAATTACGTGCCAAATCGTCTGGCCGGAACGCTCGCCGGCGGGGCCTCGCGTCAGGTCGCGGTAATCCTGCCCTCGCTCTCGAACATTGTCTTTGCAGATGTGCTCAAAGGGCTGGAAACCCGCTTCGAACAGGACGGATATCACCCGATCCTCGGCATTTCACATTATGATGCCGCCCGCGAAGAGCACCTCTTGCGCGACCTGCTGTCCTGGCGGCCTGCGGGCCTCGTTCTGGCTCCAACCGCCGGGAACGCGGCGACGCGCAGCCTGTTGCGCGCCGCCGAAATGCCGGTGGTTGAGGTGATGGATACTGACTCGGATGTGGCCGATATGGTTGTCGGTTTCTCGCACCGCGCCGCCGGACGGTCGATGGCGCATTACCTGATCGGGCGCGGCTATCGCCGAATTGCCTATATCGGCCATGACATATCAACCGATTTTCGCGCGCTGGCCCGGCTTGACGGGTTCAAGGACGGTCTGGCCGAAGTGGGCCTGACCCTTGCCAACACGCTCATGCTCGACGGCCCATCTTCGGTGCCACTGGGTCGGACAGGTCTGGCGCAGCTTCTCGCCACCGCGTCCCCGGCCCCGAAAGCGGTGTTCTTCTCCAATGATGACATGGCGGTCGGGGGCGTCTTTCACTGTCAGACCGCCGGGCTATCGCTTCCCGGTGACATCGCCCTTGCAGGCTTCAACGGGCTCAGCATCGGGCAAGCGCTGCCGACGCCTCTCACCACCATCGCGTCCAACCGCGAACGCATCGGCTTTGTCGCGGCAGATCACATACTGCGCAGCCTCGCGGGCGAAACTCCGCCAAAAATCACCCGCATAGAGTTCCGTCTCGTCCCGGGCAGCACCGCCTGACCGATTGCTTATGCCGCCGCAACAGGGTCTGGCAATCGCGCGACAGCGCCCCATCTTGCCCCTCACATCGGGCGGAGGAGTGGATCAAATGGCGCGCAACGACGATCTGGACGGGTCTTACCCTGTGCCCGGTCACCGTCTTGGCCGCTTGATGCGCCTTGGTGGCATGACCACCGGTATCTTGGGCGACATGGTGGCCAGCGGAGTGCGCCAGGCAGCGCAAGGCCAGCGACCACGGCTTCCCGGACTGCTGCTGACGCCCGCCACCGCCCGGCGCGTGACCCGAGATCTGGGCCAGATGCGTGGCGCGGCGATGAAGCTGGGGCAGATGCTGTCGATGGACACAGGCCTTGTGCTGCCGCCCGAGATGACCGCGATCATGGCCACCCTGCGCGCCGAGGCGCCGCACATGCCCCCCAAACAGCTGCAATCAGTGCTGAATGCCGAATGGGGTACGGGCTGGTATGGGCGGTTCAAACGCTTCGATCTGCGCCCCTTCGCTGCGGCCTCAATCGGACAGGTCCACCGCGCGCAAACCCTCGATGGCCGCGATCTGGCGATCAAGGTGCAATATCCCGGCGTGCGCGCCAGCATCGACAGCGACATCGACAATCTGGCGACACTCTTGCGCGTTCCGGGCGTGGTCCCGCGCGAGATGGACCTTGGCCCGATGCTGCGCGAGGCCAAGGCGCAACTGCATCAAGAGGCCGACTACCTCTCCGAGGCCCGACATCTCACCGCTTTTCAGACGCGTCTCGCGGGTTCAGACGCGTTCCGTCTCCCTGACCTCCACACCGATCTCAGCACACCACATGTGCTGGCCATGTCCTATATCGAGAGCCAGCCCATAGACGCGCTGATCGACGCCCCCCAAGACCTGCGCGACCACATTGCACAGCATCTGATCGCTCTGACCTTGCGGGAACTCTTCGACTTTGACCTGATGCAGACCGATCCCAACCTCGCCAATTACCGCTTTGACACGGCCGCGCGCCGCATCGTCCTCTTGGATTTTGGCGCCGTAATGGCGATTGCCCCGGATCTCACGCAGGATTTTCGTGGCTTGCTCAACGCCGCGCTCGCGTGCGACGCCGCTCGCACCCGCGCCGCGATGCTCCGCATCGGCTATTTCGATGCGGCGACCTCCACCCGGCATCAGGATCAGATCCTCGAGATGTTCAACACCGCCATGGCACCGCTGCGCCAGAGCACACCGTTTGATTTCGGCAGCGCCGATCTTATGAAAACCCTGCGCGATATGGGGCTGGCGATGGGGTCAGAGCGCGATCTGACCCATGTGCCCCCGCCCGCGACGATGTTCCTGCACCGCAAGATTGGCGGCATGTACCTGCTCGCCACCAAACTCCGGGCCCGCGTCGCTCTGCGCCCAATGCTGGAGCGTTACCCGTGACAGCCGTAGCTCCGGGCCAATCTAATCCGCCAGAACCGGAATGATGCCGACCCGAGCCGGGTTCGGGCAGCTATTCTCGAGATTGAGCAAACCATGACCAAAGATGTCGTCTGTTCCAGCCTCCCCGAGATCCACCGCGCTTTGCGCCAAGGCGGCCCGGATTTCCGCTGGGGACGAACCCGGATGCGTCTGTTGCCAGAGCGCCACAGCAGCGGTGACATAGGGGGCGGCAAAGGATGTGCCGGTTTTCCACCGCGCCCCCTTGACGGAGGCAGCCGTCCAAACTTCGACCCCCGGCGCGGCAAGATGCACATGCGGACCCCGTCCAGCGCGACGATAGGGGCCCCCTGCCCTGTCCACCGCCGTGACGGCAATCACGCTGTCGTAGGCGGCAGGATAGGCGGGCGGGGCATTGGGCCCGCCATTGCCCGCCGCTGCCACCACCACAATCCCCTCTGCGCTCTCCAACTCGGCCAATGTCTGCTCCAACACCGCATTGGCTGGCCCCGTGAGACTGAGGTTGATCACCGTTGCCCCGGCCTCGACCAGATGATCAAGACCGCGCACGAGGGTAAAAGCATCGGCACGCTCATCCCCTGACGCCTTGTGAAACGCATCCACCGCGACCAGCGGCAAACCGGGCAAGAGACCCGGCGCGCGCGAGGCGGGATCGCCCACCAAAAGAGCGGCCACAGCCGTCCCATGAATGGCATCCGAGGCACTGTAATCTTCAGGTGCCACCCGCAGGAGCGCCACTTGCGCCCCCGCAAGCGCCGCGTGGTCGGTATTGATCCCGGTATCAATCATGCCGATGGTAACCGGCACGCCGCAGCCCCCCGGCCCGATATGATCAGGCCAATTGATTAAACCGCGTGCCGGGCAATGCAGCCCCTCACATGGCTCCGCGACACTCTCTGTCCCCACGGCATCCGATGCCATGTCTCCACCGGCACGGTAGTAATGATTGAAATCCGCCACCTCACCCGTGGGCAGTGCCTGAACCGCCGCACGCGCCTCTTGCAAACTGGTGTTTTCGGGCACCAAGAGCCGCTGCATGGTCAATCCAAGGCTCGCCAGATCAACGCGCTCCAAAATGCCGTAGCCCTGCGCCACAAGCGCTGCGGCGTCGTCATCGCTCAGACCACGCGCAATGATCTCACGCTCGGCTTCGGTCGGGCGGGGCGCGGCGCGCGGTGCAGGGCTTGCGCGTTGCGTTCGGCGCGGCACCTGAAGATTGAACAGCGAGCGCAAATTACGGCGGTAGTCGCGGAAACTGGTTTCCCCGACACCGATACGACCTGCACCGGACCCACCGCCGCCATCATCCCCGTCATCCCCATCATCGCCATCTCCATCCCCGTCGCCATCGTCTGCCCAGGCCACACTGACCGGGGACAGCCCAGACACCCACGGCCCGGTCAGGGCAATGAGACCAACCAAAATCAGCACGGCGCTTGGTCGCCACTGGCTCACCTGTTTTTCTCCTCTTGTCGTCCCCACCCTACATGCCATGTTATGTAAAACGAAATAGATCAGACTTTATTCCCGACATCCCCTAGTTTCAGAGGCCACGCCACAATGTCTGACAAGTTCACCGAGGACGTCGTGGCGCTTTTGCCCGCCCTCAAGCGGTTTGCGCTGTCGCTCTGCCGCCGCGGTGATCTCGCCGACGATCTCGTACAGATCACGGCCGAGCGCGCGTTTCGCGCCCGAGACCGGTTCGACACCGCGACCCATCTACAGGCTTGGCTCTTTCGCATTCTCCGCAACGCGTGGATTGACACCCTGAGACGCGACGCCACGCGCGGCGAGACCGTTGATATCCACGAAAGCCCGCAACCTGACCCTATCGACAGCGCCGCCCAGACCGATGACCGGCTGACCCTGAACGCCGTGCGCATCGCGATGGCGGACTTGCCCGAGGATCAGCGCAATGTGATGCATCTGGTTTGCATCGAAGGGTTGAGCTATGCCGAAACCGCCGCGACACTCGACATCCCTCAGGGCACCGTCATGAGCCGCCTCAGCCGCGCCCGGCTTGCCCTTGCAAAAGCCGTGGGAATAGACAGCAGCCCCAGCCGTTATCCTCAGGCAAGGGGAAGGAGCAGAACCGATGCAGATTGACGACGACACACTGATGTCCCTCGCCGATGGCGAAATCACAGGCCCCAAGGCCGAGGCACTGCTTGCCCAGATTGTCACCGACGAAGCCTTGGCTGCACGCTACGGCCTCTTCGTCGAGACTGCGCAACTGGCACAGCAAGCGATGCAGGACCATCCCGATGCACAGGTCTCTGAGGCGCTCATCGCGCGCGTCCGCGCCATGGGCGAGGCCAGCGCACCGCCAGAGGCATCCAATGTGGTGCCCCTGCGCACAGCGCCAGCGCCCGCCGCGCCACCTGCATCCCGCCTGCGCTGGCAGCCGATGGCCCTCGCCGCCAGCCTCGCCCTCGCCGTTGGAATCGGCGCGGGGCTGCTGCTGTCACGCGGGGCAGAGACCCCGCTTGGCGCACCCTTCAGCACGGCCCTTAGCGAACGCCTCGACAGCCTGCCGTCGGGCAATGCGGCGCAACTCTCGGATGGCACCACCTTGACCGTGGTCTCGTCTTTCACCGATGCGGCAGGCCAGTTCTGCCGAGAATATGAGGCGACAACACCCGAGCGCGGCGGCTATGTCGCCGTCGCTTGTCGCGACGATGCCGGGTGGCAGTTGCAATTTGCCATCGCCCAGGCCGGGGAGGTAGGTGGTGACACCGGATACACCCCCGCCTCAGCTCTCGAGGCGCTTGATGCCTTCTTTACCGCCACCGGCGCAGGCCAGCCGATGACCACAGACGAAGAGCGCGCCTTTCTGAGGTAGGGAGGTGCTGAATAAGGCTGGCATGGATCTGAAGGGCGACGTTTACTTCAAACGCGCACGCGCGGAACAAGGCGCGGAGCGCCGCCGCGCGATCGCTAGGCCGTCCCGCGGCCTAGCGATCGCGCGGCTCCCTCTTAGGAGCATTGCCAGAACCAGTCACAATTCTCCCCCTAGCCCGGAATGACAAACCTCCGATCCGGATGCTCCAGCCAATCCGCCGACCGCGCCCTCAGCGCGCCCACCAAGGGCGTGAACCACTCCCAATTCGCCGCAGCACTGTCATTGACCACCAGCATTTTCTTGCGGGTATAGATCGGCGCCTCGCGCAATTCATAGAGCCGCCCTTCCGCCACCAAAGGCGCCGCCAGCGCGCGCGGCAGATAGGCCGATCCCCCCCGCTCGAGCAGGAATTGCAGCGCCCACCAGGAACTGTCGAAACTCACCCGCGCAATTCCGGCATCGTGATAGGTCTCGCCGTGGGACCGGCGATAGTCTTCGCCGTGATCCACGAAAATATACTTGGGGTCAGCCCGGATCGAGGTCACTTCCCGGTCGGAATAAAGTACCAATTCCTCAGGCGGCAAGGCATAGACAGTCTGATTGCCCCGCGCCGAGGCCCCGTAGGTCAGGATCACATCCACCAACCCCGCCGCCAGCCAATCCTCCAACTCGCGCCCGCTACCCTGCTGCACCGACACGGCCATATCGGGATGCCCCTGCACCACCCCGTCGAAAAACGCCCGTCCCGGCCCGTGCCACAACTCGCGGTCACAGCCAAAGGTGCAGACCGAACTGAGGCCCGCAGGCAGGCCTGTCTCATAGCGCGCCTGCCGCCAGAGCCCGGTCATGATCCGCGCATAGCGCAAGAGCTTGGTGCCCGCCGGGGTCAGCGTCGTGCCCGATTTCTGCCGATTGAGAAGCTGCTGACCCAGCTCATCCTCCAGCGATTTGAGCCGCGCCGTCACCGTCGATTGCGTGACGTTCAGCTTTTGCGAGGCGCGCACCAGATTGCCGGTGTCGACAATGGCGAGAAAGGTCTGCAAGGCGGTGATGTTCATCACGGGCTTTCAATTCGAATTTTCCGCATATTTGCAGCAAAACAATTCGTTTTCAAGAATGCTTCTTTTATGCGACTTTCCCGCAACGCGCCGTCAAGGCGCTTCAAAACACCTAGGACAGCTCCATGACCATTGACCTTCGACGCAGCCTGACCCTCGTGCAACGCACCCACAGCGAAGGCGGCAAGGCGGTGGCAGATCCGACGCTGCTGGTCGCCGCCATGGCGATCATCCGCAACCCGTGGTTCGGGCGTGGTCATGTCGAGGATCTCGGCCCGGAAATTCGCGCGCACGGCCCAGAGCTTGGACGCATGCTGACCGACATGATCCTTGAGGTCACCGGCGACCGGCTCGAAGGCTATGGCAAGGCCAGCATCGTCGGTATGGGCGGCGAGTTGGAACATGCCATGGCCCTCACCCATACGCTGTGGTTCGGCAACCAGTTCCGCGATGCGGTCAAGGCCAAGACCTATCTCGCCTTCACCAACACGCGCGGGGCCGCCGGGGCCGCCCTGATGATCCCCCTGATGGACAAGGACGACGCCGGGCGGCGCTCGCATTATCAGACCATCCACACCGTTGTGCCGGACGCGCCCGCCGAGGATGAAATCATCCTCGCGCTTGGGGCTTCCGTCGGCGGGCATCCGCATCACCGCATCGGCAACCGCTACGAGGATCTGCGCGAAATGGGACATGATCCTGACAATCCCGCTGGGGTCTGAATGACACTCTCCCCTGATGGCACAGCCTATGACCTGACTGGACCGGTCGAGGCCCCCGTCGTGGTGCTGATCCACGGCCTCGGTCTGTCGCGCAACAGCACATGGGGCGTGATCGCGCCGCTCTTGGCCAAGCGCTTCCGCGTGCTCAGCTACGATCTGCCGGGACATGGGCAGAGCGCCCCCCATGCGGGGCCGCTCACCCTCTCCACGCTGTCACTCCAACTCCTCACCCTGATGGATCGGCTGGCCTTGCCCCGCGCGGCTCTCGTCGGCTTTTCTCTTGGCGGCATGATCAACCGGCGCGTAGCCCTCGATCACCCGATCCGGGTTTCTGCGCTCGCCATCCTCAATTCGCCCCACGAACGCGCCCCCGACCTGCAGGCGCGGGTCGAGGCACAGGCCCGCGACGCCGCCTCCGGCGGTCCGGCAGCCACCATCGACGCAGCGCTGGAGCGGTGGTTCACACCCGAATTCCGCGATCACGCCCCCGATCTGGTGGATAGCATTCGCCAAACCGTGCTCGCCACTGATCCAGCCAGCTATGCGGCGCATCGGCTCGTGCTGGCAGAGGGCGTAACCGAACTGATCCAGCCCCAGCCGCCGCTAACCCTGCCCAGCTTGGTGATGACGTGTGAAAATGACAGCGGGTCCACCCCGACCATGGCCGGGGCCATCGCCGCCGAGATCACGGACAGTCAGTGCCTGATCCTGCCCGCCCTGCGCCACCTCGGACTGATCGAGGCACCCCAAGCCTTTGCGGGCAGGCTTACACAATTCCTCAGCCTGCACGCCTGAGATCACGCCTCCTCGGGGCCCAACCACTTGAACATCACGCGCGCGTCGACCAGACCCGCTTGGGGATGGCGAAACGCCCGAGGCAAACGCCCCACCGTCTCAAATCCCAGATGCTCCCAAAGCGCAATCGCGCCCCGGTTTGTCTCGACCACGAAATTGAACTGCATCGCCAGATAGCCAAGCTCGCGCGCCTCATCCTGCGACTGCACGCACATCGCGCGCGCGATGCCCTGCCCGCGCGCCGCCTCGGCCACCATATAGCCCGCGTTGCACACATGGGCCCCGCCCCCGGCCTGATTGGTCTTGAGGTAATAGGTGCCCAGAACCTCGCCACCGCGTTCGGCCACATAGGTGGCACGCGGCGCTTCCATCCAGAGCGAACGCACCGCCTCGCGGGTCAGACCCGCCTCGATGGCATAGGTATCACCCAACCGGATCACATCGCGCACGATCGGCCAGATCGCGGCAAAATCCGCCTCGCGCGCCAGCCTGATCGTGATACCTGCCTGTTCTGTCATACCACTCTCCCCCGCCCGCAATGGCTAGCGGGGGCGAGACGCTTTGGCAAGTCTCAGCCGTTCAGATCGACCACAACCCGGCCCTTGACCTGCCCCTTCAGAATATCCGCCCCCAAACGCGGCAGATCTGCCAAGATGGCAGGCGTGATCATCGCCTCGAGCTTGTCCATCGGCAGGTCTCGCGCGATCCGTTCCCAGGCCCGCAGACGGTTTGCATAGGGCTGCATCACGCTGTCGATCCCCAAGAGATTGACGCCGCGCAACAGGAACGGAATGACCGTCGCAGGCAGGCCCGCGCCCCCCGCCAACCCCACGGCGGCAACACTTGCGCCATATTTCATCTGGCCGAGAACCCGCGCTAGCATCGCGCCGCCCACGGCATCGACGCAACCCGTCCAGTTCTCGCTCTCGAGCGGTCGCTTGACCGTCTCGGCCAACTCCTCACGCGGCACGATGCGGCTGGCACCCAATTCACGCAGGTAGGCCTCCTGCTCAGGCCGACCAGTCACAGCGGCCACCTCATGCCCCAGATGCGCCAGAATGGCCGTGGCCACGGATCCCACGCCGCCCGCAGCCCCGGTGACCAGCACCTCGCCATGCCCCGGCACCAGCCCGTGATCCTCGAGCGCCATCACCGCCAGCATCGCGGTAAAGCCAGCGGTGCCCACCGCCATCGCCGCCCGCGTATCCAGCCCCTCGGGCAAGGGCACTAGCCAGTCGGCGCGCACCCGCGCCCTTTGGGAATAGCCGCCCCAATGCGCCTCGCCGACGCGCCAGCCGGTCAAAACCACCTTGTCACCGGGCTTGTAACGGTCGTCAGAACTTGCCTCGACCGTGCCCGCGAAATCAATCCCCGGCACATGCGGATAGGACCGCACCAGACCGCCGCCCGGCCCGATGCAGAGCCCGTCCTTGTAATTCACCGTGGAATATTCGACCGCCACCGTCACCTCGGCGTCCGGCAAATCGTCCAACGTCAAGGTCTTCACCGCAGCGGCTGTCTTACCGCTCTCTGCGTCTTTCTCGACGACCAATGCCTTGAACATTTCATTCTCCTTCTGTCATGCAGGCGTTACGCCCCGCTTCATCTGGCCCAAAATACTTCGGGGGGACGCCCGGTACGGGCGGCGGGGGCAGCGCCCCCATCCCCTCTCAGGTCCAGAACTTCTCTCGAACCCGTGCGGCGCGCGGCCCCTCCGGGGTCTCGACCGTCACCTCTGTCCCGGCATCCCAATGCGTCATTCGCACCATTGCGATCGCCACATTCGCCCCGAAATCCGGCGACCACGTTGCCGAACTGACCCGGCCCACGCGCTTGCCTCCCGCCATCACCGGCCACCACCGGTCACAGCGTGGCACAGCCGCTCCTTCGATCTCCAGTGCACGGATTTGCTGCACCGGCCCTTCCTTGGCCACCCGTAGCAGGGCATCCCGCCCGATACACCCGATCGCCGTATGAGTGTTGCAGAACTTGCCCAATCCGCATTCATGCGGCGTGTTGTCGTCGGTCATGTCATTGCCATAGCTCAGCAATCCGCCCTCGATCCGCTCGATCAGATTGGGGCATCCGGCATGGACATCCATGCCCTTGCCGGCCTCCATCAGCGCATGCCAGAGCGGCATACCGATATCGCCGCCCTCGACATAGATCTCAAACCCGCCCTGCTTGGAATAGCCCGAACGCGCGATCACCATGTCACGGCCCTGAAAATCGAAATGCCCAAACCGGAAAAAGCGCAGGTCGCGCACCGCATCGCCAAAAACCGCCGCCATCAGATCATCGGCGCGCGGCCCCTGCACCGCCAGCGGGCTCACGTCCGGCTCATCCACCAACACATCCAGCCGCCATCCATGTGCCGTGGCCCTGATCCAATAGAGCAGGTCCGAATCCGCAATCGAAATCCACCAGCGATCTTCGGCCAGCTTGACCGCCACCGGATCGTTGAGCATGCCGCCAGTCTCATCGACGATGGGCACATAATAGCACTGCCCGGCCGTCATGCCGCGCAAGTCGCGGGGCGTCAGCATCTGCATCAACTTCGCCGCATCCGGGCCGCGCAATTCCACCTGCCGCTCGCAGGCCACGTCCCAGACCTGCACCGCGTCCTTCAGGTGGCGATAATCTTCCTCAACCGAACGGAACACCGTGGGCAAGAGCATGTGGTTATAGACCGTATAGGCCTTGACCCCCGCCGCTTCGACCCCTTCTGAAAAAGGCGTGCGACGCAACCGGCGTGACAGGGACAAAAGGGGTGCGCTCATAAAGCCTCCTCAGGCATGAAAACAAGATCGGTGACCGGGGCGGGCAGCCCAGCGCGCGTCAGCATCGCATGGACCTGCCCCCGGTGGTGGGTTTGATGGTTAAAGAAATGGGTGATGCACATCGCCCTCGGGCGGCTGACCTCTGCGCCCTTGATGGCAGAAAACCATGTCAGATCGCCGGTAAGGTCAATGCTGTGCAGGCCCCGCGCCCAGAGCCGGAGCGCCCCATCGGTGGCGAACCGCTCCGCGCCCCACGCCGCCCCCGTCGGCGTGAGTGTCGTGCTCTCGGCCATTCCGCCCTCCGGCGCCGCGACCTTGGCCCCGAACCGATGCAGCCAGAGCCGGTCCGCCCAGAGGATATGGTTGAGCGTGCCGAGGATCGAGCCAAAGAAAGCCCCGTGATCCTCGGTCAGCACCGCGCGGCTCACGCCATCCACGGCGCGCATGATCTGCGCGTTCTGCCAGGCATTATAGCGCGCCATCAGGCGCACATGATCCGCCGCCAGCAGCATCAGCGCGGACCTTTCCAATCAATCTGGCAGATTTCCGCGCTGCGCCCGTCGAAATCCCACACCCGGCCAAAGGCGCGTACGCGGCCCTTGGTGGCGGTGGCGACGGTGATGTCGGGGCCCATCCAGTATTCGGTGTTGGTGACGACGATATCCTCGCCCTTGTGGCCCGGCACCGGCACCACTTCGCCTTGGATCATCTTGCCCACCATCAGGCGGCGTGCATTGCCCTCGGTCTCGAAAATGACCGGCGCGCGCTCAGCGCCCAGAAACTCGCTGACCAGCACCCCAAAGAGGCCGGTCGTGCCGCGCGCCTTGCCGGAAAAGATATTGACCAGCGCCACGTACCCGGCCTCGCTCGCGCGCTCGTCGATAAAGGCCGCCGCCTTCCAGTTGCCGCGCGCCATCAGACCGGGGATTTCCAGCATCAGACCGACGTTGAGGCCGCTCAGGTCCTCGTCGCCATAGTGACCCTCGTCGATGCGCACGCCCGACCACGCCTGACAATATCCCTCGGTGGGCGCATGTTTGCCCAAAGAGACCACGCAGGGGCAGAATACCGTGCAGTTGCAGTTGAGGATCAACTCCCCCTTGATCGCCCAGGGCACCGTGCCCAACGTATCCAAAGCCATTTTCCAGCCTCCTCTTTCAGATTGACGTGAACAGAACCCAGACCGACGCCGCCGTCAGCCCGGCCCCCAAGGGCCGGGTCAGATAGCGCCCGAGATCGGGCAGTTTTTCCAGAACCATGATCACCGTCGCCAACCCCATGAAGGCGAGGTTCATCACCCCCCCAACAAAGGCCAGCGCCATCAGCGCCCAGCAACAGCCAAGACACACAAGACCCAGCCGCACCCCGTTGCGCCACGCGCCCTCATCCCAATGCTGCATGAAGAACGACAGCGGGCGGCGGCATTTCGACAGGCAGGCCTCCTTGACCGGGCTGAACTGATAGGCCCCGGCCACGGCCAGCAGCCCCGCCGACAAGACGCCAGAGCGGCTATCGCCGAACGCCGTCAGCAACCCCGCCTGAAACAGCGCCATTTGTGCCCCCGCCGCAAGGATCGAAAACCCCAGCCAAACGCCCAGATACCCCGCCACCAACGCGCCAAACCGCGTTTCGCCAGTGTGGCTCAACTCTTCGTAAGTGGCGAATGCGGGCAGCGCCGTGGGGGCCATCATCGCCGCCGACATCAGCGCCCACATGAGGGCAATCCGTCCAAATCCGGCGGCATCGGGCGTCACGATGCACAGGCTTTGCAGGAAATCCGCCCCGTAAATCACCGCCCCGTCGCGCAAATCCTGCGGCAGCGCCATGGCATACAGCAGCCCCCAGGCCCCCAGAATGAGACCGAACAGCACCAGCCAGTGCCCTCCCCCCATCCGCCTGACCCGTGCTGCAATCATCGCGCTCTCCCTGCGACTCACCTCTTGCGTTTAAATTGTCAGACATTTAAATGTATGACAAATGAAAATTGATCCGGATAACAAAGCCGACCTTTCGGCCCAGATAGCCGAGGCAATCCGCGATGCGATTGTCTCGGGTCAACTCATCGTCGACGAACGCCTGCCCTCCGAGGCAGAGCTTGCCGATCACTTCGCGGTGTCGCGCCCCACCGTGCGCGAGGCGCTCAAGCGGCTGGCGGCGCAATCGCTCATTCGCACCCAGCGCGGCGCATTTGGTGGTGCCTTCGTCAACCGCCTCAGCTACACCGAGGCTTACGGCCAACAGATCACCACCGCTACGCTGCTGCTCAGCATGAACGCCATCAGCTTTGATGTCGCCTGCGAAGCGCGCTATGCGCTGGAACGCGCCTGCACGCCACTTGCCGCCCAGCGCCGCACACCCGATACCCTGGCCACCATGCGCGCCGAGATCCATCGCCAAGGGCAACCGGGACTGACCGACGAGAGCTTTTGCGCCTCTGACGTGGCCTTTCACCGCGCGTTGGTGGACAGCGCGGGCAACCCGGTGCTCAGCTATCAACTCGCAGGTGCGGTCGAGGCGATGCAACCCTTGATGAACATGATCACCTTCACGGCCCGGTCGCGCGAGGCAATCGTTGGCTTTCACACCCGCATCGCCGATGCGCTCGCCGGGTCTGAGGCCGAGGCCGCCCAAACGGCGCTGACCGAACTAGAGGCCTATACGCTCACCCTTGGGCGCGATGTCATGGCCGCCCGCGCCCGCGCGCCCAGATAGTCAGGCTCAGACTCCCCAAGCCGCGCATTTTCGGTCAATCGTCTTGCGCGCCACGCCCAGACGCCGCGCCGCTTCCGCCCGATTGCCGCCGCAGGAATCGAGCACGGCCATGATGTGGCGCTGCTCCACATGTTCCAGCGTCTCTAGCGCTGGTTCGCCTCCCTCCCGGCCAGAGCCCGCGAATTCCTCTGGAAGGGCCCCAAGGATCACCGACCGCTCAATCAGATTGCGCAATTCGCGCACATTGCCGGGCCAATCGTAGCGGCTGAGCTTGAGCAGAACCTCAGCATCGAGATCGAGCACCGGCATGCCCAGCGCACCGGCAAACTCGCTCATGAAAAGCGCCGCCAGTTCGACAATATCCTCCTGACGCTCCTTGAGGCTTGGCATCTGGACATTGACGATATTGATCCGGTGATAGAGATCAGCCCGGAAACGGCCAGACCGCACCGCCTCTTTCAGATCGGCATTGGTGGCAAAGAGAAATCGCAGGTTCAGCGGGATCTCCCGTTCAGACCCAATGGGGCGAATGCGCTTGTCCTCCAGCACCCGCAACAAGGCCGCCTGCACATGTTCCGGCAGTTGCGCCACCTCGTCGAGCAAGAGCGTGCCACCATCGGCATGAAGCAAAAGCCCGTCCTTGCGCGCGCGCCCGTCCTCGACCACGCCAAACAGCTCCTCAGCGATGCGATCCGCCGAAATCGCGGCACAATTGACCGCGACAAAAGGCTTGTCAGCCCGGTTCGATAATCCATGCAGGGTGCGCGCCGCAATCTCTTTTCCGGTCCCGCTTGCGCCGGTAAACAGCACCGAGGTGGGCGCCGCCGCCAGCTTTCCCAGCATCGCGCGCACGGCCTGAATGGCAGTCGAATTCCCAAGCAACCGCCCGCGCGCCGCCTGCCCACCCGCCGACAACTCATGCCGCAAGAGGTAGTTCTCGCGCGCCAGATACTTGCGGTCCAGCGCCCGCGCCACAGCATTGAGAATCTGATTGGCGCGAAACGGCTTGAGCACAAAATCCGTGACCCCCGCGCGCAGCGCCTTGATCGCGGTATCAAGATCGGCATAGGCGGTGATCAGAATCGTATCGGCAAAGAGCCCAACACGCCGCTGCTCCTCCAGCCAATCGAGGCCGGTCTTGCCCGGCATGATATTGTCGAGAATTACCAGATCGAAATGCGCCTGATCGAGGATCATGGCCCCTTCTTCACAGGACCGCGCCTGCTCCACATGGCGGCATCTTGGCCCCAGCGTCTTGATCAGAAAATTGCGCATCCCCGGTTCGTCGTCAATGATAAGCACCGACGCATGCGCAAGGTTCTGACCATATTCGTCCCGTGTATCCTCGGGCGCAGGTTGCGGCATCATTCGGCCGCGTCACCCAGCCGGACCGCATCGCCTGCGCGCTTGGCCTCTGACGTATAGCCCAGCTCGTGCAGGACTGTCGGGGCCGCGGCGGCAATCACCGCGCAGGCTGCAAAGGCGGCAATCATTGCTTTCATTCTCTCAGTTCCTTCTTGTTGCGGTCGCCCGGCGCAGATAGTCGATCATATCCTGCCGGTCCTCTGCCGCTGTGATCCGTTGCATCGGCATCTTGGAGCCGGGAATATAATGATCCGGTCCAAGGTCAAAAAGCGCGTCAATGGTGTCGTCAGTCCAGACGATCCCCGATCCGTCGAGGATCTCGGAATAGGCATAGCCGGGCACTGTGCCGGCACGACGGCCAAAGACACCGTAGAGGGTCGGACCCGCCTTGCGCGAGGGTGGCGGCGTCAGCGCGTGGCAGATCGAGCATTTTCGCATGAATTGCCGCTCGCCATTCTCCATCTCCTGCGCAGGCCGCAGAAAACTGTGCTCTGTTTCGCCCGCCGGATCATAACTGTCCAGCATGTCCACCGGCCAGCCATAGACCACCTCGCTCAGGCCGCCCGCATAGATCATACGCCCGTCCGGCGAAAATTCCAACGCCCAGACCGGGCCGCGCGCCATGGCCTGAAAATCGCGGGTGATCGTCCAATCCTCCGTGTCGATCACCATGATATAGCCCTGCCCATCGCCCGCCGCCAATTGCGCGGTTGCCGCGTGATAGGCCAGCGACAGAACCGGCCGGCGCTCCAGCGTGAAATCGGCGATCTGCTGACCGCTCCTCGGGTCGACCACCCGCGTCGCCCCGTCGACCGCGCCATAGGCCAGCCAGGCATCGTCCGGCCCCAGAACGATCCGATTGATGCCAAATCCCTGATTGAGCACCTCGCGCGGAGCAGCCCCCGCCTCGTGCCAGCGCCATTCCCGCAACGACCCGTCGGCTGACGAGGAATACAAGAGCGCTCCGTCCCGGCCAAAGGCGACATCGCTGACCGCCCCGTCATGCCCGGTGAGAAACCGTCCCTTGCCCCCCGCCACCGGCCAAATCCCGATCGAGCCATCCCAACTGGCCGAAGCGATCCATTGCCCATCCGGCGACACATCAAGCGCCGCAATCTTGCCCTTGTGCCCCTCCAGACGTGTGCCCTGCCCGGTCGCCATGTCCCATACGATCACCGCGAAATCATCGCCCCCGGACACCAGCCGACCGGCCTCCAGTGCCTCGACCGTCACCACCGCTGCCGCATGGCCCTCCAACCAGCGGGGCGTGCGCCCCTGCCACAGCCCCACGGAATTGTCGAAACTGGCTGAAATCACCTGCCCGCTCTCGGGCATGATTGTTAGCCCCATGACAGGCCCACCATGCCCCTTGAGTGTGGTAAACTCCTCAGCCGCCAGCGGGCTTGTCCCCGCCAGCGCCCAGAACCAGAGACCAAGGGCGCGTGCACGCATGGCTACTCCGCAGGTGTGGCGGCCTTGCCGTGAACCGGCGCTTCGCCCTTTTCCTGCAATTCCTTGAGCCACAACCCATGATGCTCACGCGCCCATTGCTCCTCGACCTCGCCCGAGCCCATGGCATCATAGGCACCCTCCATGCCGACAGAGCCGATATAGATATGCGCGAGGATAATCGCGGTCAGCACAAAGGCCATGATGCTGTGCCAGAGCGTCGCCAGTTGCATTTCCTCATGCGGCGCCAGCATCACCGGCAACTCGCCATAACCCACCGCCTGCGGCAATCCTGTCTGATTGAGAAGGGCAAAGGTCTTGGCAAACATCGGCAATTCGAATGGAAAGAGCAGCGACAGGCCAGAGGCTGAGATGGACGCGCCAAACACGATCACCGCCCAGAAGATCATCTTTTGACCCGCGTTGAACTTCTTGGCGGGCGGATGCACACCCTTGCTGAAAATCCCGCCGCCCACGGCCAACCATTTCAGGTCCGTCCGGTTGGGAATATTGTGCAGAACCCACATGAAGAACACCATCACGAGGCCAATCATAAACGCCCATGAGATGTTGTTATGCACCCATTTTGACCCGATCGCGATGGTCGAGAACGCCTCGTGCCCCAACAGCGGAATGACCACCATACGGCCAAAGAGTACGAGCAGCCCGGTGATCGCCAGCACGACAAAAGAGCCCGCCATGAGCCAATGGCCAAACCGCTCGACCGCCTGAAAGCGCGTCACAGTGCGCCCGGTCTTTTCGCCGTCAATGCGGATTCTGCCCCGAATGAGGTAGAACAGCGCCAAGAGCGCCACCGTGCCTCCCAGCAACCACGCGCCATAGGTCGCCAGCGGCCCCTTGCGGAATTGCAGCCAGTTCATGCCGCCGTCCTGAATGAGCACCCGCGCCTCCGGCCCGCCGGTTGAGACCTTGACGTCATCAAGCCCATAGCGCAGCGCGCGCCACACATCGGCATCCGAAGATCCGCCCAAAGTGCCCAACTGCCCCGCCATCCCCGCCGCGTCATCCGGGTTGCCGGTGGCGTCACGGCGGAAACTGTCGTCGACCTTCTCGCCGCGCTGCCGGGCCAGAATATCGTCCAGAGTTTGTGCGCCGCCGGTGACGGACCGGTCAGGCCCAGTGGTCGTTGGCGTGTCCTGCGCCATGGCGGGCAGTGCGAGCAGAAAACACAAAGCCAAGCTGAGAAATGCGCGCATGATGTCCTCGATCTAAGTCTGATTTATCCGATTTCTTCAAAAGAAATCAGATCGGAAGCTTTTGAGGTTTCCGATTGTGTTCGGGCCGGTGCCAAAGGTCATGTCACCCTCCGGCACCGGCATTAGCGCGATCAGCCGCCGCTCTGCTGACCGTAAGCAGAGCCCCAGCCCCAAGCACCCGAGCCGAAACCACGGGCCACGACGCGCTCGCGGTAGATGGCCGACACGACGTCGCCATCCCCTGCCAACAGCGCCTTGGTCGAGCACATCTCGGCGCAGATGGGCAATTTGCCCTCGGCGATCCGGTTGCGCCCATACTTCTGGAACTCGGCCTCCGAGTGGTTCTCTTCCGGACCACCGGCGCAGAAGGTGCATTTGTCCATCTTGCCCCGGCTACCGAAATTGCCCGCCTGCGGGAACTGCGGCGCACCGAACGGGCACGCATAGAAGCAGTAGCCGCAGCCGATACACAGATCCTTGGAGTGCAACACGATGCCCTCCTCGTTCTGGTAGAAGCAATCCACCGGACAGACCGCCATACAGGGCGCATCCGAACAGTGCATGCAAGCCACCGAGATCGAACGTTCACCGGGGCTGCCGTCGTTGATCGTCACCACCTTGCGGCGGTTGATCCCCCACGGCACCTCGTGCTCGTTCTTGCAGGCCGTGACGCAGGCGTTGCACTCGATGCAGCGTTCGGCGTCGCATAGAAACTTTGCTCTTGCCATGTCTCTGTCTCCTTACGCTGGCATGATCTTGCAGAGAGTACACTTGGTCTCCTGCATCTGCGTGACCGAGTCGTAGCCATAGGTCTGTGCGGTGTTGGTGCTTTCGCCCAAGACATAGGGATCGGACCCGGCGGGGTAATTCTCCCGAAGATCCTTGCCCTCGAAATGACCGCCAAAGTGGAACGGCATAAAGACGACGCCTTCTGCCACCCGCTCTGTCACCATCGCCATGACCTTGACCTTGGCACCTTCAGCGCCTTCGACCCAGACCTGCGCACCATCCCGCACACCGATGTTATTGGCATCGCGCGGGTTGATTTCGACGAACATGTCTTGCTGCAATTCGGCCAGCCACGGGTTGGATCGGGTCTCGTCCCCGCCGCCCTCATACTCGACCAGACGGCCAGACGTGAGGATGATCGGATACTCTTGCGAGAAGTCCTTTTGCTGGATCGAGGCATACATGGTCGGCAGACGCCAGAACTTGCGGTCCTCATAGGTCGGGTAATCCGCCACCAGATCACGACGGCTCGTGTAGAGCGGTTCGCGGTGCAGCGGCACCGGATCGGGGAAGGTCCACACAACGGCCCGCGCCTTGGCATTGCCAAAGGGCGCGCATTCATGCGCAATCGCCACCCGCTGAATCCCGCCCGAGAGGTCGGTCTTCCAGTTCACGCCACCCACTTTTGCCGCGTAATCCGAGGGCAACTCGCCCTGCTGGCTGGTTTCGCCGACTTCCTCGGTGCCCGGCCGCGTATCGCGGAAACCAGCCACCCAGTCGATCATGGCCCGCTCCTGCGCGGTCAGATCGCCATCCCAACCCAGATCCACCAGCATCTGCATGGTGAATTCGGGATAGCCATCCTGAATCTCCGAGCCAGCCGAATAGACACCCTCGGCCAAGAGATTGTCACCCTCACGCTCGACGCCGAACCGAGCCCGGAAGGTCAAACCGCCCTGAGAGACCGGCAACGACATATCATAGAGATTTGCCGTGCCCGGATGGTTCATCTCTGCCGTGCCCCAGCAGGGCCATGGCAGACCGTAATAATCGCCATCGGCCGGACCGCCCTTGGCGCGCAACGTGGTGCGGTCAAAGGTGTGCTGGTTCGCCATATGCAGCTTGAGCCGCTCCGGCGATTGCCCTGTATAGCCAATCGTCCACATGCCGCGATTGAACTCGCGGGTGATGTCCTCGACATTGGGCTCGCCGGTGTCATCCATCGCGATATTGCGGAACATCTTGTCATCAAAGCCGAACTTCTTGGCAAAAAGCGCAAGGATCTCGTGGTCAACCTTGGACTCGAACAGCGGAGCCATCACCTGATCCCGCCATTGCAACGACCGGTTCGAGGCGGTGACAGAGCCGCGCGTCTCGAATTGTGTCGTCGCAGGCAGCAGGTACACACCGTCGGTGCGGTCGTTCATGACGGCAGAGACCGTCGGGAACGGGTCGACCACGACCAACATGTCCAGCTTTTCCATCGCGGTTTTCATTTCCTTGCCGCGTGTCTGGCTGTTGGGTGCATGACCCCAGAGAACCATGGCCCGCACGTTGTTGGGCTGGTCCATATTCTCCTTGTCTTCAAGAACACCGTCGATCCACCGGGAAACCGTGATGCCGTTGAGGTTCATCATCTTGGTTTCGCCAAAGGAGGCATCCGAGAACCGGCCTTTCAACCAGTCAAGATCTTCGTCCCAAACTCGCGCCCAATGGGCCCAGGAGCCTTCCGCCAGACCATAATAGCCGGGCAGCGTGTCCGCCAGAACGCCCAGATCGGTCGCGCCTTGCACGTTGTCATGGCCGCGGAATATATTGGTGCCGCCCCCCGCTACACCCATGTTTCCAAGGGCCAGTTGCAGAACGCAATACGCGCGGGTGTTGTTGTTGCCGGTGGTGTGCTGCGTGCCCCCCATGCACCAGATCACGGTGCCCGGACGGTTGTTGGCCAGCGTCCGCGCCACGCGGCGCAGCTGGCTGCCTGGAACATCCGTGACACGCTCGACCTCTTCGGGCGTCCACTTGGCCACCTCATCCTTGATCTGATCCATCCCCCAGACGCGGGTGCGGATGAATTCCTTGTCCTCCCAGCCATTCTCGAAGATGTGCCAGAGGATACCCCAGATCAATGCCACGTCCGAACCGGGACGCATGCGCACATATTCATCGGCATGTGCCGCCGTGCGGGTAAAGCGTGGGTCACAGACGATCAAAGGCGCGTTGTTCTGCTCCTTGGCCTTCAGCACATGCAGCAGGCTGACAGGATGCGCCTCTGCCGGGTTTCCGCCGATGATAAAGATGGCTTTGGAATTGTGGATGTCATTGTAGCTGTTGGTCATGGCGCCGTAGCCCCATGTGTTCGCAACACCGGCCACGGTCGTCGAGTGACAGATCCGCGCTTGGTGGTCGACGTTGTTCGTGCCCCAATAGGCGGCGAACTTGCGGAAGAGATAGGATTGTTCGTTATTATGCTTGGCAGATCCCAGCCAATAGACAGAATCCGGGCCGCTCTCTTCGCGGATCTTCATCATGCCGTCGCCGATCTCGTTGATCGCCTGCTCCCAGCTGATGCGCTTCCACTCTCCGCCTTCTTTTTTCATCGGATATTTGAGACGGCGCTCGCCATGCGCGTGTTCGCGCACTGCGGCCCCCTTGGCGCAATGCGCGCCCAGATTGAACGGGCTGTCCCAGCCGGGCTCTTGTCCCGTCCAGACGCCATTCTGCACTTCGGCGACGACCGTGCAGCCGACCGAGCAATGCGTACAGACGGATTTCACCGTCTTTACGGCCTCATTTGCGGCGCTCTGCGCATTGGCGCGGGTCACGGTGCCCCCCATGGCACCAAGCGCGGCCAGGCCACCAATGGCCAGACCGCTACCGCGCAGGAACGCGCGACGATCGACGGACGACCCGGCGACCTCAGACAGGATACTGGTCCGCTGGGGGCGTCGTGCAACCCCGTTGGTCTTTTTCCTCAGCATGTTTCTATCTCCTCCCTAGGCCCTCTTGGGCTGGGTACTGCGGTTTCCTCTGACAGTCGGGCCTGAAGCAACCAGTCGTCAGCGGCGGGTGATTTCGTCCGATCCTAGAAACGGGCGCTCTCGAAATAGGCGCGGGTATGCGCGGTGTCCTGCATCTCGTTGGATGTCAGATCAGGCTCTGCGGCCTCTGCCGTGCCCGCCATCACCACGGTTGCAACCGCGACTGCGGGTGCGCCAGTGGCAGCCAGTTTGAGGAAATCACGGCGGCTGCTGCCAGCCTCGGTTTTCCGGGTCATATAGGTCTCCCTCCCCTCATTATGACGGATCGCTCCGCCGGTTGCGTCACGGGCTTACGCCCCGCTCATTCGAAAGCCTTGCGCCTCGATCTCCATGAACACCCGACCGACCGCGCCGACCGAAGCGTAGAGAACCGAATGGGTCGCCGCCTCCAAATCCGTGAAAAAATGCCCGGCCCAGGGGCCGATATGCTTGCCAAAGAACGCCTGCTGATCGCTGAGCGTCGCAGGCTTGCCAAACCGCCCCCGAATGAGGCCCGCCATCATCTCCATCAAGGAGGCGATGTTGTCCTCGGGCTCATAGACATTCTGCGCCCGCGTCATGCCGCGCGCGGCCATGTCGCGGCGCAATCCGGCAAGCGGCTTTTCATTGAGAAAGCCCGTCAGGTAATAGCTCGCATAGGGCAGCAACTCGCCCCGGCCCAAGCCGATGAACAGCGCATTGAACTCGCGCTCGACACCTGCGGGCGTGCTGACCTTGGCCACCCGCGCCAGCGCTGATACAGCCTCGCCCATCGGGGTGGCATCGCCGCTCAATCCGGCGGTCTTGGTCAACATGTCCTGTCCCGGTGACCGCGCCAGAATGGCCGCCAGAAAATCGTAGAGATCGGCACGCAAACGGTCTTCGGCGGCAATCTCCGGCATCACGGTCTCTTGGGTCATGATCGCCTCTTGTTGGGTCATGCGGATACTCCGGTCTGATTTTCGAATTGAAACCGCATCCTGCGGCGCGGCGCGGCAACCGGGTCAGACGCCTCATCAGCCGCGTCCGCAACGTCAGATGCTACGTCTGCCGGCGCCACCTCTGCCAGCGCCACCTCGGCCTCCGGCTCCTCCACGTCCACCTCGACCACCGCCTCCTCCGCGACCGGCGGATTGGCCAGCGCTTCGGCCTGCCGGGCCATTTCCTCGACATGCGCCAACATGCCCTTGCCCACCTGATAGGCGGTCTTCATATCCGGCACCACCATGGCGCTATCGGTGTAATCTTCGGCATAATCGACCAACCCGTCGATATTGGCCAACACCGGATTGCTGACCCACAACCGCCGCAGCGCCCGTCGACGCAGCCGCTCCGGCACCGCCTTGCCCATGAAGGCGCGAAAATCATCGCCCAATTGCAGCGTATCGGGATCAGGCAAGCCGAGCTCCTCACAGAGCTCCTCGTCTGTCTTCTCGGCCAGCTCGACCTCACGCGCGGCCAAATCCTGAACGTCCGCAGCCCGCGCCTCTTCGCGCGCCTCGGCTTCAACCTGCGCCTTGCGGCGGGACCAGAAACCCAACCCCCGGCTCAATTCAGCCTCCCCCGGCGCATGCGCTCCGGCGTGGCAAAAACATCGCGCGGCTGCACGATGCGCGCATCGCCAATTCCATCCTGCGCCGGACCTTCGCCCAGTTTGTCACGGCGGCGCTTCTTGAACACTTCTTCCTCGTGATGCGCCTCGATAAAGTCGCGGACCAGCGCCACCAGCCCCTCGGGCATGGGCACCTTTTCAACGATATCTTCGCCATTATCCGCATAGTCCTGCGCCTCGAATGGCGAGGCGGTGACCAGAACCACGTCAAAGGGCGCAGCGGCAAGATCAGCCCCCACACGGTTGCGCAACATCACAAAGACCGATGGCACCTGCGCGGCAAGGGCATTCAGATAGGCCTCTGTCTGCGTGTGGTGCAGATCCAGCATGACGGTTCCGGCGTGATACTCCACCATGTCACCGTCGCGCCGCAATTCACGCCAGTCGGCGGGCGACGCCCCTGGCAGAACCGCGACCGCACGCCACGCCCAAGCCGCCCAACGGGTCACACCGGGCGTTCTGCGCATGACGACACCAAGTGGCACCATCATCTGTTTGTCGTGGCTGTGGGTCACGCTGTCGTGCCATCCCCTTGCTGCGTAATCCCGAGATTGGTCCAGTTATCTGACCGCGCAAAGCCATTTTTGTGTGCGACAGTCCACATAAAGTCCGATCCGGACATTTTGGACCACCTCACCCGGCGCTACGATCGCTTCAGGACAAATTGTCCACTTTGCCCCTGTCCATGCTGCACTGCCGCATGGCAAGATGTTGAAAACAAACAGAATCAATCAGGATTAAATCGGGGGTCATCTTACCCCCCTCGTCGCGCTCACCCCATCCGAATTGCGGTTTACGGGCGCTTCGAATCATGCCTACTCTCTGCGCAACGAGACCGCGCAGGTCCGCTTCCCAGACGTGCCAAACACCGGGGTAAACATGCCTAAACACCTGATTTTGTGCGATTGTTCCGCCACTCAGACGCTTGACCCCGAGGGTCTCGCCACGGCAACAGGTCTGACCTGTTCGCGCCTGCATAGTGCGCTTTGCACCGATGAAATCGAGTCCGCGACCAAGGCGATGGCCTCCGGCGACGCTATTATTTGCTGTGCTCAGGAACGCCGCATCTTTGAGGAGCTGGCCCTTGATCTGGAGGTAGAGAGCCCCGCATTCCTCGACTTGCGCGACAGGGCCGGCTGGTCCGACGATCCGGCCCCGAAACTACCCAAAATGGCCGCGCTTCTGGCCGAAGCCAGCCTGCCCATCCCGCCGGAAAAGACCCTTGATGTCATATCAGAGGGTCTATGCCTTATCATCGGCGCGTCTGACGTTGTTTTGCCCGCTGCGGAAAAACTGGCGCCCCTCTTGGGCGTGACGGTGCTCTTGACTGACGACATAGACCCGCCCGAGGCGCGCGATTTCGACACCATCCGGGGCCGGATCACGCAGGCGCACGGCACGCTGGGACAGTTTGACCTGCGCATCGACGCGCTGCAACAGGTCAATCCCGGCGGGCGTGGCGCGCTACGCTGGACCGCGGCGCGCGACGGTGGGCAGACGCAATGCGACGTGCTCCTTGACCTGCGCGGCGGCACGCCCTTCTTTCCCGCCCCCGAAAAGCGCGACGGCTACCTGCGCGCCGATCCCGGCAGCCTGCATGCGGTCTCGGACGTGGTATTTCAGGCCGCCCAGATGATCGGCACCTTCGAAAAACCGCTCTATGTCGCGCTAGAGCCGCTGATCTGCGCCCATTCCCGCGCCGAACAGACCGGGTGCAGCAAATGTCTCGATATCTGTCCCACCGGTGCGATCACGCCGGATGGCGATCACGTCAGCATTGATCCGATGATCTGCGCGGGCTGCGGCGCCTGCGCCGCGCGCTGCCCCTCGGGGGCCATCACCTATGACGCGCCGCCGCCCGACATGACCTTTCGCCGCATTCAGACGCTGGCGCAGGCCTTTCGTCGCGCAGGCGGCACCGCCCCGCGCCTGCTTGTCCATGATGCCACCCACGGCACCGAGATGATCCGCCTTGCCGCCCGCCACGGGCGCGGGTTGCCCGCCGATGTGATCCCGTTAGAGGTTTCGGCGCTCGCGGGCTTTGGCCATGCAGAAATCCTCGCGGCCCTCGCCTCGGGCTTTGCCGAGGTGGCAATCCTGCTCGCCCCCACCACCGAACGCGACGCACTGGATCAAGAGGTGCCGCTGGCACAGGCCATGGCAGGCACAGCCACAGACGCCGTGCATCTCCTCGACCTCACCGACCCCGACGCGCTCTGCGATGCGCTCTATGGCGCACCCCCGCCCGCCCCCCTCGCCAGCCCGGTCCTGCCCATGGGCAGCCGCCGTCAGGTCGCGCGCCTTGCCGCCAAATCCCTCAACCCCTCGGGCGGCACCCTACCTTTGCCCGCCGCCGCCCCATACGGTGCGGTGCTGGTCAATACCGACGCCTGCACGCTCTGCCTCTCCTGCGTCTCGCTCTGCCCCTCGGGCGCGCTGATGGACAATGAAGACAAACCGCAACTCCGCTTTCAAGAGGATGCCTGCCTGCAATGCGGCATCTGCGCCACGATCTGCCCGGAAAAGGCGATCACGCTCGAACCGCGCATGAACCTTGACGATAGCGCCCTCACCCAAGTCGTGCTGAACGAGGAAGAGCCATTTGCCTGCGTCGAATGCGGCACGCTCTTTGGCTCCAAGGCGACCATAAACCGCATCACCGAGAAACTCGCGGGCAAACACGCCATGTTCGCCACCTCGGATGCCGCCCGCATGATCCAGATGTGCGAGGGCTGCCGCATCAACGCGCAGTTCAACTCCGCCGACAATCCCTTTGCCATGGGCGAGCGCCCGCGCGTGCGCCGCACCGAAGATTACCTGACCAAGCGCAAGGATCACTGAACTTGGATCGGCGCGCCCAGATCGGCGGGGGTCAGCCCCGCCACATAGGCGATGATCGCCTCCAACTCATCGAGACTGACTTCGATGGGCGAAATCGGCGAGGGCAGATGGCTGGCAAAGGGCTGGGTCACGCCCTCGACTTGGGTAAAGGCAGGATGCGGCCTGAGCGCGTAAAAACTCTGAAACCGCGCATCCCAATCCGCAAAGCTGCGCAGCACGGCAAACGACGGGGTGGAACCGATGGCGCTCATGCGGTTCTCGGGGGCCACTACATGACAGCGCCCACAGAGAAGCAGCGAGGCCTGCTTTCCCACCGCGGCATCCCCGTCAAAGCTCTGCGCGACCTCTGCCTCTTCAACAATCTCCGGCAGGCGAAAGGGCGCAACGCCCGCGACCTCATAGCTCGTCACCGTGCGCTGCCCGATCTCAGACGTCAGCCAATCGGCAAACTTTGCCGCCCCCGGATGCTTGCCCTCAATCGCCATGCGCCAGAGCACCCCCGCCCCCTCGAACACCGCGCGCTCCCCCTGCGACCCCAGCGTGATCTCGGCCTCTGCGCCCTCGTCCACCACCTCGACCCGCACCCCGGTCTTGAGTGCAAAGCGTGGAATGATATGCTCCAGCAGCCCACTCTGGGCCAAGGCCACCGGCGCGCTCAGGCGAAAGCGCTTGTCATCGGCCCGCACCACACCGGGCAAGAGCCAGACCACCACCGCGAGCCACAACATCGCGATCCGGGTCAGGCGATTGCAGAGATCCGTCAACAGGCGCATACCCAAGCCTAGAAAACCGCCTATATCGGCGTCAAGCATTCTGAATAACAAAGGGAGAAACCGATGAGCGACGATTTCAACATGTCGATGCGCAAATTCCTCAAACAGGTGGGCGTCACCTCGCAACAGGCCATCGAAGATGGGCTGCGCAAGAAGGGCGCCACCGCTGGTCAGGAATTCACCGCCAAAATGGTTCTGACCGTCGATGGTCTCGACATCGAACATACCGTGACCGGCAAGATCAAAGGGCAGGACTGACGTGGCATTGACGAGGGAGAGCGTCCTTGAGGCGCTCAAAACCATAACCGACCCGGTCAGCGGATCGGACATCGTGTCGGCGGGCGTCATGCGCGCCCTCACCGTCGACGGCGGCACCGTGCGCTTCGTGCTGGAAATCGACCCGGCCAAGGCGCAGGCCTATACCCCGGTGCGCGACGCCGCCGAAGCGGCGGTCAAGGCACTGGCAGGGGCCGACTCGGTCTCAGCCGTGCTCACCGGCCATTCGACCAAGGCTCCGCCCGATCTCAAACCCTCCCGCAAGGCAGAGCCGAAAGGCCCCGAAAAAGTCCCCGGCGTCAACCACTTGATCGCCATTGCCTCTGGCAAGGGTGGCGTGGGCAAATCCACCGTCTCCGCCAATCTCGCCTGTGCACTGGCCGCCGAGGGAAGGCGCGTCGGCCTCTTGGATGCCGATGTCTACGGTCCCAGCCAGCCGCGTATGCTGGGCGTCTCTGGCCGCCCCGCCAGCCCCGATGGCAAGACCATCCTGCCGATGCGCAACCATGGCGTGACGATGATGTCCATCGGCCTGATGACCAACGAAGGCCAGGCCGTGGTCTGGCGTGGCCCGATGCTGATGGGCGCGCTGCAACAAATGCTGATGCAGGTGCAATGGGGCGCTTTGGATGTGCTCTTGGTGGACCTGCCACCCGGCACCGGCGACGTGCAAATGACACTGGCGCAAAAGGCGCAGGTGGACGGCGCGATCATCGTCTCCACCCCGCAGGATGTGGCGCTCCTCGATGCCCGCAAGGGGATCGACATGTTCAATCAGCTGCATGTGCCGGTCCTGGGCATGATCGAGAACATGAGCACGCATATCTGCACCAACTGCGGCCACGAAGAACATGTCTTTGGTCACGGCGGGGTGCGCGCCGAGGCCGCGAAACTGGGCGTGCCGCTCCTGGCGGAAATCCCCCTGCATCTCGACATTCGTGTGGCCTCGGACGGCGGCGCGCCCATCGTTGTCTCGAAACCCGACAGCCCACAGGCGCAGGCCTTCCGCGAGGTGGCCCGCCACCTCATCAACGCAGGGCTGGCATGACCACGCCCAGCTTTCCTCCGCTGATGTCAGGGCGCGCCGTCAGCGGCGCGACCCACCCCTTTGACATGGCCTGCACCCTCGCGACCCAAGGCTGCGATGCGGGCCTTATCGTGCATAACCTCACCGCCAATCACCTGATGGCCGCCATCGTCCTCGCCCCCGAGGTGCCGCTTGGCGAGGCGATGGTGATGCTGCCCACCTGCGGCGTGGGCTTTCAAAACGCCTTTGGCGCGCTCGCCCCGCCCGAGGTGGCGGTGCATCTCGAATGGTCGGGGGCCATACGCCTCAACGGCGCCTCATGTGGGCGGCTGCGCGTGGCCGCAGGCGGCACCGACCCCGAGGAGGAACCCGACTGGCTGGTGATCGGCCTCGACCTGCCCCTGATGCAAATCGCGGAACACCCCGGCGACCAACCCGACCAGACCTCGCTCTATGATGAGGGCTGCGCCGAGATGGACCCGGTCGAATTGCTCGAAGCCTGGGCGCGCCATAGCCTCGTCTGGATCAACACATGGGAGGACGCGGGCCCCCGCGCGCTCCATGCCGAATGGCGCGGCCTCGCGTGGCGCATGGGCGAGGAGGTCACGCAAAACGGCCTCACCGGCACGTTTCAGGGCGTGGACGACCGCTTTGGCATGCTCTTGCGCGCCGATGACACCACCCACCTCATCCCGCTCACCACCCTGTTGGAGACCAAGCCATGAAACTCGCCCGCGCTATCCATTTCGACGAGAGCGATCAGCGCGTCTACCACAGCCCCGCGCGCACCGGCGAATGGTGCATCTCGGGCGGGTTCGAGTTCTCGAATTGGTCCGAGGCCGATCTCACCGGCAAATCCCGGCAGGCGTTTTCAAACGGCTGGCTCGGGGTCGAAACCTTTGGCCGCGTGACCTTTGTCGCCGTGACCCAAGTCGAAGAGGCCGAGATTGCCACCCTGACCACGGCCCTCGCCCAGCATTTCGTCGACATCTACGGCGCGCCGGACCTCGCCGCAGCCCTGCCCGTCGCCCGCGAGGAAGTGGCGCAAATGCTCGATCTCTGCGAAGATCACACGCCCAACACCCTCCTCACCGTGATCCGCGAACTGACCGAGGCGGGCGTGCGCGAAACCTTCAGCGTGATCGAAGCCCAAGACGCGGGGCTAGAGCAATTCGCGTTGCACGGTAGCTTGGATGACGACCACGGGCACGATCACGACCATGGGCATGGGCATGGGCACTGAGGCACGTTGAGAAAAGGCTGATTGGCTTTTGGGTTTGAGGTCGCGCGGGAACACGGCCCGAGACGCTGCCTCCCTGACAACAGGCGCGCAAGGGCTCAGGCGGTCCGGCACTAGGGACCGAGGTGAGGGACAAAGCGGACACTTGCCGCGATACACCGCAAGGTCTGCAATGGGGACAAAGTGAGCATTCGATCCATTATGACTAGGAGTATTTTCGTCTGCGGGGGCATCACCTGTAGCTTTCGATCGCAGAACGCCTTACCCGAACATGTGACAACCCGACTGAATTCAAAAATGCCCGCATCCATTCTAGATTTGTTCGGTGCTTAGGGCCAAGTATCACTTCCTCAATCGCTTCTCTAGCTGGGTCTGCGACGAGGGAAGTGATGTAAGGTCGAATCGAGTGTTCATCAGCAAAATACTCGATGTCTGGCAACGCGACCTTATGGCGATAGCGAAGCAAACGCCACTCACATTCCTCATGGAAATGCTCTGGCTTGGTTCCGTATATTTGGAAATGAAGCGGAGCGAGGGATTTCAATAATCGAGCTAGAAGCTCCGATGCGTCATCGTTCGCGCTGTCGAATACCTTTGCTTCTCGCTCACGATCAGCAAGCATCAGCAAAGCACGCTCCTTCGTCATTCCATCTTTCAGACGTGCAAAAACTCCGAACTTTGCGAACTCTGCTCCCACCGCATCTGCAATTGATTTGAGAGAATTTTTTAAACCTTTTTCACCATAGCCTACCTTGACCAGCTCATAGAACTTTGCCCCAAAATTAACTTCACCAAAATCCTTCTCAAGAACATCGGGCGAAAACCCAATAGCAATCCCTGACCCGTCGCGACCATAGGAGCGCCATTGACTCAAGAGATCGCCCTTTTCTGAAAGGCAGAAGGCAAAGCCTTCGGTTGAGTCAGGGTATCCCTCCACAATTACTGACGCAACATCTACCAATTCCGGCGGCAGGTCAGTCTCGCGAAGAAGCTGTGTAAACACTCGGCCGAGAACCCGACCTTCAAGTGTATCGTTCGCAGAAGACAGAGCCGAAAGTCTAAACTCTCGTTTCTGGAGTATGGCAAATCCGGTCTGTGTGCTGCAGTAGTGAAAAAACAGCCTATCATCTGTCATCAATCGCGTTCCCTTTTGGAAAAACCGTCGGCACCAAAATCATTAATGTATACCCGCACGAACCAAAGTGTCCGCTAGATTAATGACGAAAACAATGACCGCAAAGGGCTCGTACTTGCAGTTCCCCGTATCAGGCACGAATGTCCGCTAAATCCCACTCGCATTACCGCGACCCGTAACAGCCTTGCCTTGCGACCGGATGGCTGAACATCTCCCTTCCCTCCACCGCCTTCCTCCCCTATCCCATCCCCAAAACCCAAACCGCAGGAGACACCATGCAGAAAAGACCCTTGGGCCGGACCGGGATCAAGGTAAGCGCGCTCTGCCTTGGCTCGATGACATGGGGCTCTCAGAACACCCCCGCCGAAGGCCATGCCGAGATCGACCGCGCGCTGGAGCGCGGCGTGAATTTCATCGACACCGCCGAGATGTATCCCACCACCCCGATGAGCGCGGAAACCACCGGCCGCACCGAGGAGATCATCGGCGACTGGTTCGCAGCCTCAGGGCGGCGCGCGGATGTGATCCTCGCCACCAAACATTCCGGCAAGGGCTTCAAACACGCCCGCGACGGCGCGCCGATCACGGCCCAGTCCATCCCTGAGGCCATTGAGACCTCCCTGCGCCGTCTCAAGACCGACACCATCGACCTCTACCAATTCCACTGGCCCAACCGGGGCAGCTACATGTTCCGCCAGAACTGGAACTATGACCCCTCCGGCCAGAACCGCGACGACACACTCTCGCATATGCACGAAGCGCTTGAGGCCATGCAGCGTGAAGTCGAACGCGGCACGATCCGCGCCTTCGGCCTCTCAAACGAGAGCGCTTGGGGCATGGCGCAATGGCTGCGGCTGGCCGAGGCGGGCCACGGGCCCCGCGCGGCGTCCCTCCAGAACGAATACTCGCTGATGTGCCGCCTCTACGACACGGACTTGGCCGAACTCAGCGTCAATGAGGATGTGGGCCTTCTGGCCTTTTCCCCCCTCGCGGCGGGGCTGCTCAGCGGCAAATATCAGAACGGCGCCCTACCCGCCGGCTCGCGCATGGCAATCAACGGCGACCTTGGCGGGCGCAAGACGCCGCGCGCCTTCGAGGCGGTCGCAGCCTACCACGCGGTCGCACAGACACACGGTCTCCACCCTGTGCAAATGGCGCTCGCATGGTGCCTGACGCGGCCCTTCCTCTGCTCGGCCATCTTTGGCGCGACCGACATGGCACAGCTCGATCTGGCCCTTGGCGCAGCGGAGATTACGCTCAGCCAAGAGGTGCTGACCGATCTCGACGCCACCCACAAGGCGCATCCGATGCCCTATTGAGCACGGGTGTTGGCCCCAATCTCTCAAGCCTGGGCGCAAGCCCAAAGCACGCCGCGCGGATCGCTTGGGGCCACTGTCAGCACGACGCCATGCCCTAACCCACCGTCCCATCCCGCAACCCGCGTAAATGGTCCGGCAAGGCCCGCGCCGTGATCGACGCCTCGCGCACCAGACTGTCGAAATGCAGCGTCATGGCCTGCACTCTTTCCCGATCACGAAACACCATGTAATTCCGCCCGATATAGAGAACTGCCAGAAGCGGGCCGAGGATTGTCACGGGGGCCGAATAGACGCGGCGCGCGTCAAACAGATAGAGCCGCAGACTGGGATAGAGCTGCGTTGTGACAGTGATCAGGTGATCCAGTTGCGCGCGGCGGATGGCGGCGGGCAAACCACGGTAATACCCTTCTCCGCGTGCGAAACTCTCGATCTCATAGAGCGGCAGGGCGATCTCATAGTCCGATTGCGCCGCCCGCATCCACGCCATGCGATCCTCGGACGCGCCAATCGCCTGATCGGTCGAGCGCCCGAGATGCGGCTCATATTCCCACTCTAGCATGGCGCGCGTTTTCAGCATGTCCGGCAACGCGGCAGGGACATGGCGGATCTTGTAACCCGCCGCCTCCTTGTGCCAGGCAAAAATCTGTTCATCGACCAAGGCGCGCGGTGCCTCGGTCAGCGATAGCGTATTGGCCAGCATATCAGCAGCCGTCTCGGGCCGGTCGGTCAACCCCAAGAGCCAATCGGCCGAGACCCCAAGCGCCGAGGCGCATTCGCCCACAACCTGCGCATTGGGCAGCCGACCAGTTTCCTCCTTGAGCAGTTGCGACACAGTCGAGCGATCCACACCGATGCTGCGCGCCAAGGCGCTTTGGTTGCTCTGCCGCAGGCGCATCGCCTCAGCCAACCGGGCGCGAAACAGTGTGGCGCGCAAACGTTTGTCGATTTTCTTTATCATGTGATGATTATTATCACAGTTGCGGAGAAATGTTAACCATTTCCGAAATGGCGGCTTAGCAAAATCGCAAGCACTCTGTCCCCAATCTCTCACAGCACAGGAGGCATTATGGAGACGCGATTGCGCAGCATCGTCAAAGCGGTGATCTGGAATCTGATCGGGCTGCTTGTCATGGCAGGCGTCGGTCTGATTGTGACCGGATCGCTGGCAGCGGGTGGTCTGATGGCGGGGATCAATACCGCGGTCGGCTTCACGACCTATCTGGTCTACGAGCGTCTGTGGTCGCGTATCCATTGGGGGCGTTGCCATGGATAAGACGCCTGTAGAATGGCCAACTTTAGGACTGCTCATGGCCTGCTACGGCGCGTGGATCATCGGCACCACATGGGCGGCAGCGCTCTGGCTGCCCTTGGGACTCATCATAACAGGTCTCGCCATCGCCCTGCATTCCTCGCTCTGCCACGAGGCCTTGCATGGCCATCCGTTTCGGTCGCAGCGCCTGAATGAGGCGCTGGTTTTTCCCTGCCTCTGCCTGATGATTCCCTATGGGCGGTTCCGCGACACCCATCTGGCGCATCACCGCGAGGAATATCTCACCGATCCCTATGACGACCCCGAGGCGAATTACCTTGATCCCACCGTCTGGGCGCGCCTGCCGCTCTGGGTGCGGGCGGTCCTGCGGATCAACAACACGCTGGCCGGGCGCATGCTGATCGGACCGATGGTGGCGCAGGCCATTTTCCTGCGTGCTGACTGGCAGGCCATCAAGCAAGGCAACCGTGCCGTGCTCCACGCATGGCTCTGGCACATCCCGGCGGTGGCGCTGGTGCTTATCTGGCTCAGCTTTGCGTCGATGCCGGTCTGGGCCTATCTGCTCGCCGTCTGGCTCGGGCTGGCGGTGCTGAAAATCCGCACATTTCTGGAACACCGCGCCCATGAGAGGGCCAGTGGCCGCACCGTGGTCATCGAGGATCGCGGCCCGCTCGCGTGGATTTTTCTCAACAACAACCTGCATGTGGTGCATCACATGCACCCGGAGGTGCCATGGTATCGCCTCCCCGCCCTCTATGCCGCACGGCGCGACCACTACCTGCGGCGCAACGATGGCTATGTCTATCGCTCCTACGCGCAAATCTTTCGCGCACATTTCTGGCGCGCCAAAGACCCGGTGCCGCACCCGCTCCGGCCCGGGCAGTAGAGGCGGCGGGTTTGGCCTGAAGGGGACATTAGCCTCAATGCCCAAAGCGCGGAATCAAGGCGCGAAGCGCCGCCGCGCAGCGCCCGTCCGCCCCACCGGGCGGGCGCTTTTGCAACGTTGCAGTCTCTTGAAATCGCGGGAGTGTTTGGCAGATATAAAGTGCCAGCCGACCAAGTCGCAGCGCCCACCCGGCAGACGGGCACCGCGCGGCTCATCGCACAGGTCCAACGTCCCCTTCTGACCACACCTGACCCCTCAGAGTGCCTCACGCAACCTGACAGCTAACCCCCGTCAGCGGCCTTGGCCGGGGCCTTGGGGGTAAACTCGCATCGGTCCGGTTTGATATCCAGCAATGGCGTGCCATCCAGACAATCCAACCCCCGCACGACCAACACCGGCCCCTCCACCCCGATCAGCCGCACCTGCGACGTGCCAATGGGATTGGGCCGCTGCGGCGACCGCAGCGCAAAGGTGCCAAAATATCGCGCGCCATCCCCCTTGGGATTCTGCCGCACCAGATCACGCCGCGACCGGTCCAGCCAATAGAGGATTTCGAGATGTTGATAGGCCTCAATACCCTCCAGCGCCGCGACCCACGGCGCAAAAACCTCGATCCGGCACTCCGGCCCATCCAACCGCCCCTGTCGCGGGCAGTCTTGACGCTCTGTCCACGGCGTATGGATGCGGCCGATGAAATAGAGTGTGGCATCGGTGCTCTCGGGTGTCCCCGTCACCCGCTCTCCCGCGCGCAATCGTGTGTCCATCCCGACCCTCCTGATTCTGCCACCGTCAGTAGACGTCTTGCCAATCGTCCTCGTGGAACACTTCGCCAATCGCCATCCACCGCACCCGCACCCGCGCGACACGGGTGTCTGACCAGGTCCGAAACACCACGTCAAACCCCTTGGTCGTGATCTTTTCCGCCATCACATCGGCACGGGCATTGGTGGCGCTGTCCATATCCCAAAGCGAGAGCGCGACATGCACCGCAGGCTCGGACTTGAACGGCGTCTCGAACCCGATCTTCTTGCGCCGCTCACGCTCACCTGATCCGGTCCACATTTCACCACCATCGGCAAAGTCCGAGAACAGGACATCATCCCCTTGCTCGATCCCAATAGCTTGATTGATCAGAAACTTCATGGCGCGCCTTCCGAACCTCGGACCTGATTATTAAGCATTTTAGGCGTAAGTAAGAAATAAAACAAAAAAAGGGCCGCGACACGGCCCCTTTAATTCCTGAACGCCGTCATGTCTCAGTTGGACGACAGACCGATATGGTCGCCAATCGCCACCATATCTGCCAAGAGCTTCGCGGCCTCATCGACCGGACCCGGCTCATTGACATATTTGTCCTGCGCATTCGCCAGCTTGTCGGTGGCTGCATTGACCATGGCCTGATAGGCTTCTTTGGTCATATCTTCCCGCGCCACGGCCTGTTCTGCCAGCACCGAAACGCTCGTGCCGTTGATCTCGGCAAAGCCACCAGTGACGACATATTCCTTTTCGCCCGACGGCCCTGAAACCCGCACAATGCCGGGACGCAGGGTGGTGATGAGCGGGGCATGATCGGCCATGGCGGTCAGATCACCCTCAGCACCCGGAATGCTCACCTCATGGGCAGCGACCGAGGCCAAGAGCCGCTCGGGACTCACCAGATCGAATTGCACTGTGTCAGCCATTTCGGCCTCCCTCATGGTGTCACGCCTGCACGGGGATTACCCCCGCACAGGCCATGACAGACGTTGATCAGGCCGCGTCAGCAGCCATGCGTTCGGCTTTGGCGAGCACGTCGTCGATGCCACCCACCATGTAGAACGCGCCTTCGGGCAGGTGATCATACTCACCCGCAACCACGGCTTTGAACGATTTGATCGTCTCTTCCAGCGGCACCTGCACCCCGTCAGAGCCGGTAAAGACCTTGGCCACGTCGAACGGCTGGCTGAGGAAACGCTGGATTTTCCGGGCACGTGCCACGGTCAGCTTGTCCTCTTCGCTGAGTTCGTCCATCCCGAGAATGGCGATGATATCCTGAAGCGATTTGTAGCGCTGCAGGATCCCCTGCACGTCACGCGCAACCTGATAATGCTCTTCGCCCACGATCTGCGGGTCCATCAGACGCGAGTTCGAATCGAGCGGGTCCACGGCGGGATAAATGCCAAGCTCGGAAATCGCACGGCTAAGAACGGTCGTGGCGTCGAGGTGGGCAAAGGTCGTGGCAGGTGCCGGGTCGGTCAAGTCATCCGCAGGCACGTAAACGGCCTGAATCGACGTGATCGAGCCCTGCTTGGTCGAGGTGATGCGCTCCTGCATGGCACCCATGTCGGTGGCCAGCGTCGGCTGATACCCCACAGCGGAAGGAATACGGCCCAAGAGCGCCGACACCTCGGACCCCGCCTGCGTAAAGCGGAAGATGTTGTCGACAAAGAACAGAACGTCCGAGCCCGACTGATCGCGGAACTGCTCAGCCAGCGTGAGGCCGGTCAGGGCCACACGCGCACGCGCTCCCGGCGGCTCGTTCATCTGACCGTAAACAAGCGCAACCTGACTCTCTTCCAGATTGTCGGGCTTGATCACGTTGGATTCGATCATCTCGTGATAAAGGTCGTTGCCCTCACGGGTCCGCTCACCGACACCGGCAAACACCGAATAGCCCGAGTGCACCTTGGCGATGTTGTTGATCAGTTCCATGATGAGAACCGTCTTGCCCACACCGGCACCACCAAAGAGACCGATCTTGCCGCCCTTGGCATAGGGCGCCAGCAGGTCCACCACCTTGATCCCGGTCACGAGGATCTCGGACGCGGTCGACTGCTCGGAAAACTCCGGCGCAGGCTGGTGGATAGAACGGTATTCCGTGGCCTTGATCGGCGCGCCCTCGTCCACCGGCTCGCCGATGACGTTGAGGATACGGCCCAGCGTCGCATTGCCCACCGGCACCGAAATCGGCGCGCCGGTGTCGCTGACGGGCTGTCCCCGCACCAGACCTTCGGTCGCGTCCATCGCGATGGTGCGCACGGTGTTTTCACCCAAGTGCTGCGCCACTTCGAGGATCAGCTTCTTGCCGTTATTGTCGGTCTGCAGCGCGTTCAGAATGGCTGGCAGATCGCCGTCAAAGTGAACGTCCACAACGGCGCCAATGACCTGTGTCACCTTGCCTTTTGCATTTGCCATGTTTCGTCTCCGGTTCTCTTACAGCGCTTCCGCGCCGGAAATGATTTCAATAAGCTCGTTGGTGATCACGGCCTGGCGCGAGCGGTTGTATTCGATCGTCAATCTGTCGATCATATCCCCCGCGTTGCGCGTTGCATTGTCCATCGCGGACATCCGCGCGCCCTGCTCAGAGGCCCCGTTCTCCAACAGCGCCGCAAAGATCGCGGTCGCCACCCCACGCGGCAAGAGATCCGCCAGGATCGCCTGCTCGTCGGGTTCATAGTCGTAATAGCTGTCGGTATCGACCTCTTGCTCCAACTCGGTGACGTCGAACGGAATCACCTGCTGCATGGTCGGGATCTGGCTGACAACATTCTCAAAGCGCGAGAAGAAGATCTTGGCGACATCAAAATCGCCAGCATCAAAGCGCCCCAGAACATCGGCTGCGATAGCTTGCGCATCGGCATAACCCACGCGCTTGACCTCGCTCAGATCAATGTGACCCACCGAATACTGGCCATAATCCCGCCGCATCGCGTCGCGGCCCTTTTTGCCCACGGTCACGATCTTGACGGTCTTGCCCTTGGCGAGCAAATCAGCGGCATGCAGTTTTGCGAGCTTGGCGATATTGGCGTTGAAGCCACCGCAAAGGCCCCGCTCGGCGGTCATCACCACCAAGAGATGCACTTTGTCCTCACCCGTGCCTGCCAGCAGACGCGGCGCATTGGCCGCATCGCCGACAGAGGCCGCCAGCTTGCCCATGACCGCGTTGAAGCGTTCGGTGTAGGGACGGGCCTGCTCGGCAGCATCCTGCGCGCGGCGAAGTTTCGCCGCGGCAACCATCTGCATGGCTTTGGTGATCTTGCGGGTCGATTTGACCGACGCGATCCTGTTTTTCAGGTCCTTGAGATTCGGCATTGCCTTATCTCCCCCTTATGCGAAGTCAGCGGCGAATTCGTCCAGCGCAGCTTTGATACGGTCCTCGGCTTCACCCTTGATCTTGGGGTCTTCCTTGGTGATGTACGCCAGCAACTCGGCATGCTTGCCGCGCAGGTGCTTGAGCAGACCTTGCTCATACGGGCCCACTTGCTTTACCGGAATCTTGTCCAGATAGCCCTTGGTGCCAGCATAGATCACACAGACGATCTCGGCATTGGTCAGTGGCGAATACTGCGCCTGCTTCATCAACTCGGTCAGACGCGCACCGCGGTTCAGCAACTGCTGCGTCGCCGCGTCAAGGTCAGAGCCGAACTGGGCAAAGGCCGCCATCTCGCGATACTGCGCCAGCTCCAGCTTGACCGGACCTGCGACAGATTTCATCGCATTGGTCTGCGCGCTCGAGCCCACACGAGACACCGACAGACCGGTGTTCACGGCCGGACGGACACCCTGATAAAACAGTTCGGTCTCAAGGAAGATCTGACCGTCGGTGATCGAGATCACGTTGGTCGGAATAAACGCCGACACATCGCCGCCTTGGGTTTCAATGATCGGCAGCGCAGTGAGCGAGCCAGAGCCATTGTCCTCATTCAGCTTTGCCGACCGCTCCAGCAGACGGGAGTGGAGATAGAACACGTCCCCCGGATAGGCTTCACGGCCGGGCGGACGACGCAGAAGCAGCGACATCTGGCGATAGGCCACGGCCTGCTTCGAGAGGTCATCATACACGATCAGCGCATGACGGCCATTGTCACGGAAATGCTCGGCCATCGCGGTCGCGGAATAGGGTGCGAGGAACTGCATCGGCGCGGGGTCCGACGCGGTGGCGGCCACAACGATCGAATACTTGATCGCGCCGCTCTCTTCGAGCTTCTTCACCAGCTGCGCCACGGTCGAGCGCTTCTGACCGATGGCGACATAAACGCAATAGAGCTTCTTGCTCTCGTCGTCGCCTGCGGCCTCGTTATAGATCTTCTGGTTCAGGATCGCGTCCAGCGCCACGGCGGTCTTGCCGGTCTGACGGTCACCAATGATCAGCTCGCGCTGACCACGGCCAATCGGGATCATCGCGTCCACGGATTTGAGGCCGGTCGCCATCGGCTCATGCACCGATTTACGCGGGATGATGCCGGGGGCCTTTACGTCAGCCAGACCGCGGGTCTTGGTCTTGATCGGACCTTTGCCATCCAGCGGGTTGCCCAGACCGTCCACAACGCGGCCCAAAAGCTCGTCGCCAATCGGCACGTCCACGATGGACTTGGTGCGCTTGACGGTGTCGCCTTCCTTGATGTCACGGTCGGAACCAAAGATCACGACACCGACGTTGTCGCTCTCGAGGTTCAGCGCCATGCCCATGATCGAGCCCGGAAACTCGACAAGCTCACCGGCCTGAACATTGTCCAGCCCGTGAACCCGTGCGATCCCGTCACCCACCGAGAGAACCCGGCCGATCTCGGCAACTTCGGCGTCTTTGCCAAAGTTCTTGATCTGGTCCTTCAGGATCGCAGAAATCTCTGCTGCTTGGATACCCATTTATCCGACCTCTTTCATTGAATTCTGCAGGGAATCGAGCTTGGAGCGGATCGACGTGTCGATCATCTTCGAGCCCATCTTGACGACTAGACCGCCGATGAGGCTTTCATCAACGGTCGCATTGATTTTGACATCCTTGCCGACGCGGTCTTTCAGCGTCTTGGCCAGCTTGTCCGCTTGCGCCTTGGTCAGCACCTTGGCGCTGATGACATCGGCGCTCACTTCGCCCTTGTCCTCGGCGATCATCGCGTTGAGCTGCGCAATCAACTGCGGCAGCACGAACAAACGCCGTTTTTGCGCCATCAGCGCCAGACCATTCTGCAACTCGGGCAGCAGCTTCATCTTGGCTGCCACGGCGGACATCGCCGCCCCCTGCACATCACGGCTCAGCACCGGAGAAGAGATCATTGCACGCAGATCGTCGCTGTCGGTCAGCGCCTGTGCCAGATCATTGAGATTGCTTTCGAGTTTGGCCACTGATTTGGCCTCTCTCACAAGCTCGAATATCGCAGTGGCATAGCGCGCGGCAATGCCAGTAGAGATCGAAGCTGGTTCGGACACGTCCACCCTTCCGATAATCTGGCCCCGGTTGGTCAGCCGTGACGCAGGGTCACATCCGGGGGCGTTGGCATAGGGTGAGACTTGCGAAACACCCAAATTCGGCTGCGGTGTAGCAGAGCCTTACCAAGCGGGCAAGCCGCTTGAAAACTATTGTATACTAAAGAATACAATTCGATTTCAAAGACTTAACCCAAGTGCGACCTATTGCGCGCTTTTTAATCTTCAAAAAACTTCACTTTTTACTACCAATTGCCGATTCCCCTCACGCAGCCCCTGCCCAAAGCATCGCCAAGCGTTAACGCTATCATGGATTCGCAGATCCGCCGCACCTTATTATAAAGGCCGGTTGCCCGCCCCCCGGCGCAGGAGCGGACCCTCTCAATCGCCGCCCCTCACCCCAGCGGCGAGACACCGAACAAATAAGGATGCGCGCCAAGGACCAGCGCATAGAGCACGCATCCCAGCGCGCTCCGCAGAACCGCCGCCGGCCAACTTTGCGGCACCAGCCCCGCCTGCCGCCGTGCGTGGTCCAACCGCACCCACTCCGCCCCCATTGCCCGCCGCTTGCGCCGGTCGATCAGCACCCCACCCATCCCGGCAAATCCCGCAAAACATCCGAACAGGATCACATGCGCCAGATCACCATTCGGCACCATATGCCCCAGAGCCCAGAGCGCCAGCGCGAGGAGCATCGGATGCCGCGTCACGCGCACGATACCGGGCCGCGCCGGATCAAACCGCGCATTATTCGCGCCACCAAAGGAAAACGGATTGGGCCGCGCTATCGCCAACCCAAGGATCACGCAGACCACCAGCATCAGGGATACGGTCACAGGCCCCTGCCACGCCGCCCAGCCCCAGAGCGGCACAAAGGGCGCACGCCCCGCTGCCCCGATGACCCAGGCCAGAACCGCCAGCGACAACAGCGAATAGCCAAGGGTAAATCCCCGCTGCCCGACCCTCGCCACCAGCCAGGCCTTGACCTTGGGGCGCACCGGGATCGAATGGCTCAGGAAAAAGACCCCGAATGCCGCGATGAATTCGCCCCAGCCCGCCATGTCATAGCGCCTTCGCAGGCTTCTGCCGCAGCATCAACGGCCCATAGAGCAGCGCAAACCCACCAAACGCGCCGACCCACGCCAGCCCGGACAGGGCCTGCAGCGCCCCCGCCTCCGCAGGCCAAAGCCCCGCCGCCACCCGCGCCAGCACCGCCAGCACCAGCGCGAGGTAAATCGCCACCGTGCCCAAGCCCGCCGTCAGCGCGCGCCCTGTATGACCCAGCGTCGCCCGTGTCATGACCGCCAGCGTCATCAACCCCGCCGCCCCCGCCATCCACAGATGTTGCGCCGCGGCTCCCCCGATCAGACCGGGCCACAAAATCTCCAGCCCGATCACCACTGCACCCAGCGGCACAAACGCATAGCCCAGATGCAGCACCCAGACGAGCGGCTCCGCCCCGGTGCGATCCCCCGCCCAGCGCGCCAACCTAGCCGCGTGCAAGATCCCCACCACGATCAGCGCGGCCCCCGTACCATCGTCCATCGGCAGCAAGACCCATGACAGCAGCGCGCCCAGCAGCGCCAAGAGCGCCAGCTTTTCGAACCGTTGCATTGGTGGCACCGGTAAACGCCCCGGCCCCCGCCGCGCCAGCCAGTTGCGCGTGAAGGAGGGAACGATGCGCCCCCCGATCACCGCAATCATCATCACAATCACCGCCAGCCCCAGACGCAGCCCATAGCCCTGCGCCGCATAGGCACCCTGCGCCGCCTCCCAATGAAACAGCGCATTGCCGAGCGTCAGCACCGCCAGCATTGCAACAACCATCAGATTGCGCCAGTTCTTGCCCGCCACGATCTCGCGCAGCATGACCGCCGCCAGAACCACCGGCATCGCCAGATCCATCAGCGCCACCGCAAGAGGCGGCAACCCAGCAGAGACCATCACGGCCAAACGCCCCAACAGCCACAGCGCCGCCAATCCACCCAGCGGCCAGCCCACGATGGGTAAACGCCCGGTCCAGTTCGGCACAGCCGTCAGCATGAACCCCGCGATCACCGCGACCAGATAGCCAAACAGAAACTCATGCGCGTGCCAGCTCACCGGATCGAACGCCGTCGGCAAACGGATCACCCCCACCAGCATCGGCACCCACAGCACCATGATCAACGCGGCCCATATCCCTGCGCCCAGAAAAAACGGCCGGAACCCGAAACTCAGAAGTGCCGGCCCACGCCAGCCCCGCATCTGCTCTGCCGTGCTCGTCATCGCGCGTTCCTCTCGGCCCCTGCGCCCGTTTCCGTCACGACCATGTCGAGCGGAATATCATGCGGCTGCGGATAGATTGTCTCGATCCGCGCCGAACCCAGCGCTATTCCGATGCTCACCGGGCGCGGGTCGAGCGCCGCCAAGGTCCGGTCGAAATAGCCGCCGCCATAGCCCAGCCTGTAACAGTCCTCGGTCCAGCCGATCATCGGCGCGAGGGTGATGTCTGGGATCACCCGCTCCGCCTCGGGGGGCGGCACCGGAATGTTCCAATCCCCGCGCACCATCTGTGTCTCGGGCGTCCAACGGCGAAACACCAGCGGCGCGGCCTTCACCTCGACAATCGGCAGCGCAATCAGGACACCGCCCGCATGCCACTCCGCCATCAGGTCGCGCAAATCCGGCTCGCCTTTGATCGGCCAGTAGCATGACACCACCTTGCCCCGCGCTCCGTTGAATTTCTCTTGCAGCACCGCACGCAGATGCTCTGACAGCACCCGCCCGATTTCGTGGCGATCCGCCACACTCAGCGCAGCGCGCAGCCCTCTCAGGCGCTCGCGCTCAGCCTTGCGCCACCGCGCCACATCACGCGCCTGCTCGGGGTCGGTCGCGAGGGGGTCGAAATAGGCCGGGTCGACCTCCTGCGCCATACAGGGCGGCGAGGCATAACCGAGCGGTTTGCGCGTATCGGACATCGGACCGTCCTTTCTGTCACGCGGTAGAGGCAGCAAGCGCCAATCCCGCTTTGCAATTCGGTCTAACCCTGTTAATAGGTATTGTAAATACCGATTTACCCGGAGACCCAGCGACCATGCGCCTCACCTCCTTCACCGATTTCGGCCTGCGGATGTTGATGCGCATGGCCAGCGCCCCCGATCGCGCCTTTTCCAGCGCCGAGTTGGCGACCGAGTTCGACCTCTCGCGCCACCACCTCGCAAAGATCATGCAACGCCTGTCACAGGCCGGGCTGATCGACACCCGGCGCGGCGGCGGCGGTGGTGCACTTCTCGCCCGCTCCCCTGCACAAATCCGGTTGGGGGATGTGATCCGCCATCTCGAATCCGGTCAGGCCCTCGTCGCCTGTTTCGGACCAGAGGCGGGGGACTGCTCCCTCGACGGGCGCTGTCGGCTCAAGGCGCGATTGAGGTCAGCAGAGCGCGCCTTTCTCGACGATCTCGACCGCAGCACCTTGGCCGATATCGCGCTCGATCCGACATTGGAACGCGCGGGCTGACGCGATGTCGGAACCGGCACCACGCTTGAGTACAAAACGCGCGTACAAATTGTACGCCCTGTACACAGTCAGACCGGCTTGGCCTCGGGTTGCGGGCGCAGCACGCTAAGCGGTTTGCGCACTGTATCGCGCAGTACCGGCCCGCTCGGCGCCTGCACCCGTTTTGTGGCCTCGACCATCAACACACCACCCGCCGCAACGACGGACAGCTTGGCACCCATCCGCTCCCACATGCCCGCCGTCTTGCGCCAAAAAGGGCGGTCCGAGGGCGGCTGATAGAGCGTCGTAGCATGGCGTTCCGGCAAAAAGTTGTGTGATTTCAATTGGCTTTCCAACTGGGTCTGGCTGTAGGGCCGTCCGAATCCAAAGGGCGTGCGGTCAGAGCGCGACCATAGCCCGGCCCGGTTCGGCACGATGAAAAGAGCCGATCCTCCCGGCCCCAGCACGCGCCAACACTCTTCCAGAACTGCGCTCGGCTGCTCCGACGTCTCCAGCCCATGCACCACCAAGAGCTTGTCGACATGCCCGGTTTCCAGAGGCCAGAATGTCTCTTCGCAGAGCACAGAAATATTCGGCAACCCCTGAGGCCACCCGATAACCCCTTGAGGTGCAGGCATTAATCCGATCACACGACGCGCATCGGCAAGGTATGGACGCAGGAACGGAACGGCGAATCCATAGCCGACAACCGTCTGCCCCTGCGCCTCAGGCCAAAACTCCGCAACCTGTGCGCGCACGGTTTTCTGGACCGCCCGCCCCAAGGTGCTTCGGTAGTAAAAATTTCGCAGGTCCTGTACATCCAGATGCATTGCAGCCCGGCCAAAGATCAGTCACTCTCGACCCTAACACTAACTGGCAATCGGGAAAATACCATGGTTTTGCAAATCCTTACTGTCCCCTGCCTGGCTGACAACTATGCCTATCTGGCACATGATCCGGCCACGGGTGTGACAGCCGCGATTGACGTGCCAGAGGCCGCGCCAATCCTACAAGCCCTTGATAAGAAAGGTTGGAAACTATCGCTGGTGCTGCTGACGCATCATCACGCCGACCATGTGCAAGGCCTTGGCGAATTGCTTGCGCGCCACCCCGCCCAGGTGATTGGCGCCGCCGCCGACGCTCACCGCCTGCCACCGCTCGACCGCGCCGTGAGCGACGGCGACCAGATTGGGATCGGTTCCGAGACAGGCGTCGTCATGGATGTGTCCGGCCACACAGTCGGCCATCTGGCGTTTCATTTTCCACAAAGCGCCGTGGTCTTTACCGCCGATAGCCTCATGGCAATGGGCTGTGGCCGTGTCTTTGAAGGCACAATGGCGCAAATGTTTGAAAGTCTTGGGAAAATTTCATCCCTACCGCCTCAGACCACGATCTGCTCTGGACATGAATACACAGAAAGCAACGCGAAATTCGCACGGACCGTTGACCCGGACAACGCGGCTCTTATATCAAGGTCCATAGAGATCAGCGCTGCCCGCGCCGCCGGTCGGCCCACTGTCCCCTCAATACTGGCTGACGAACTGGCCACCAACCCGTTTCTGCGTGCCGGTGACGCAGGAATACAGGCCCAACTCGGCATGACCGGGTCCGCTCCGGTCGATGTATTTGCCGAAATTCGTGCGCGCAAGGACCGCTTTTGACGCACGCGTGATGAAAACAACGCTGGTATAACGAAATGTGACCCAGTTTGACGAAAAAATCCTTGAAGACTGGCCGTTATCGACCAAACTTTAAGACTATGAGGCCAAGGTTTGTGGGCAGCCCGCCCCGGCCAAGATCAGAAGGAGCACCACCGTGCCTTCATTCTCGAACACGCTCGAACAGGCAATCCATGCGGCATTGGCCCTCGCCAACGCACGCCAGCACGAATTTGCCACACTGGAACACCTCTTGCTCGCCCTCGTAGACGAACCTGACGCCGCACGCGTAATGAAGGCCTGCAGCGTCAACACCGAGGACTTACGCACCACACTGGTGGAATTCATCGACGACGATCTGGCCAATCTCGTAACCGATATCGACGGATCAGAGGCGGTGCCCACCGCCGCCTTCCAGCGCGTCATCCAGCGCGCTGCAATCCATGTGCAATCGTCGGGCCGCACTGAGGTGACCGGCGCAAATGTTCTTGTCGCTATTTTCGCCGAGCGCGAGTCGAACGCGGCGTACTTCCTTCAGGAACAGGACATGACGCGCTATGATGCGGTAAATTTCATCGCACATGGCGTGGCCAAGGATCCCGCCTATGGGGAAGCACGGCCAGTCACCGGAGCCACCAGCCACGACGAAGACAGCGGGACCAAATCGACCGAGACCGACGCCGTCGAGGCAGGCGACTCTGCGCTCGCAAAATACTGCGTCGATCTGAACGAGAAGGCGCGGAAGGGCGATATCGACCCCCTGATCGGACGCGATGCAGAGGTTGAGCGCTGTATTCAGGTGCTTTGCCGCCGCCGTAAGAACAACCCGCTTTTGGTGGGCGACCCCGGTGTGGGAAAAACCGCCATCGCCGAAGGTCTGGCCCACAAGATCGTCATGGGGGAGACGCCTCGCGTGCTGTCACGCACGACGATCTATTCTCTCGATATGGGCGCGCTTTTGGCGGGCACGCGCTACAGGGGCGATTTTGAAGAACGCCTCAAGGCGGTGGTCACCGAACTGGAGAAACACCCCGACGCGGTGCTCTTTATCGACGAGATCCACACGGTAATCGGTGCAGGTGCCACGTCAGGCGGGGCGATGGATGCATCGAACCTTCTGAAACCCGCGCTGCAAGGCGGCAAACTGCGCTGCATGGGATCGACCACCTACAAGGAATTCCGCCAGCATTTTGAAAAGGACCGTGCGCTCGCGCGTCGGTTCCAGAAAATCGACGTGGCCGAACCCACAGTCGAGGATGCGGTCAAGATCCTCAAGGGTCTCAAGCCTTATTTCGAGGATCACCACAGCGTCAAATACACCAATGACGCTATCCGCTCTGCTGTTGACCTTTCGGCGCGTTACATCAACGACCGCAAGCTGCCCGACAAGGCGATTGACGTGATCGACGAAGCGGGCGCAGCCCAGCATTTGTTGGCAGCCTCCAAGCGACGCAAGAGCATTGGCGTCAAGGAAATCGAAGAGGTCGTTGCGAAAATCGCCCGCATCCCGCCCAAGAACGTCTCCAAGAACGACGCCGAGGTGCTCAAGGATCTTGAAGCGTCTCTCAAGCGGGTGGTCTTTGGTCAAGATGCCGCAATCGAGACGCTCAGTTCGGCGATCAAACTGGCCCGCGCTGGATTGCGCGAGCCGGAAAAGCCGATTGGCAACTATCTCTTTGCCGGCCCGACAGGCGTGGGCAAGACCGAGGTCGCAAAACAATTGGCCGATACCCTCGGGGTTGAACTGTTGCGGTTCGACATGTCGGAATACATGGAGAAGCACGCAGTGTCGCGCCTGATCGGCGCGCCGCCGGGCTATGTCGGGTTCGATCAGGGCGGTCTTTTGACGGATGGTGTCGATCAGCATCCGCATTGCGTACTGTTGCTCGACGAGATCGAAAAGGCGCATCCCGACGTGTTCAACATCCTGTTGCAGGTGATGGACCACGGGACACTGACCGATCACAATGGTCGCAAAGTGGATTTTCGGAATGTCGTCCTGATCATGACGTCGAACGCCGGGGCAGCGGAGCAGGCAAAATCCGCCATAGGCTTTGGTCGCGACCGGAGGGAGGGCGAGGATACCGCCGCCATCGAGCGGACGTTCACGCCTGAATTCCGCAACCGTCTGGACGCCGTGATCTCGTTTGGACCGCTGCCGAAGTCAGTCATTCTTAAGGTCGTCGAAAAATTCGTGTTGCAACTTGAGGCGCAACTTATGGATCGTGACGTGACTATTGAACTGACTGAACCGGCTGCTGAATGGCTCGCCGAAAGAGGCTATGACGAAAAGATGGGCGCGCGCCCGTTGGGCCGCGTGATTCAGGAGCACATCAAGAAACCGTTGGCCGAGGAATTGCTATTTGGCAAACTCTTGAAAGGCGGCGTTGTCAAAGTGGGTGTCAAGGATGACAAGATCGACCTCATGGTCGAGGGCCCAGTCACACGACGCCTGACCGGCAAGAAGAAGCCGCCTCTCTTGACAGCCGAATGATTGCACGGGTCGTAAAGACACTTGCACCACTTCTGATCGCGGCGGCCACCGGGGCCGCCGCTGACCAACCTGACCTGAGATTGCCGCTTGACTGTGTGTTGGGGCAGACCTGCTATATCGAGGATTATGTCGACACTGATCCGGGCCCCGGTCAACGCGATTATACCTGCGGCATCAAAAGCCGCGATGACCACCGTGGCATTGATTTCATGCTTCTGTCGTTCGAGGCCATGGCCAACGGCGTTAATGTCTTGGCCGCTGCCCCCGGCATCGTGGCCGCCACCCGCGATGGCATGGCCGACACGCCCGTGACCGCGCAAACCCGAGAGACTATCGAGGGACAGGAATGCGGCAACGCCGTGCGGATTGATCACGCGGACGGGTGGCAGACGCTTTACTGCCACATGAAGCAAGCATCTCTGACCGTTCAAAAGGGGGACAGGGTCGCGGCAGGCGATATTCTTGGTCAGGTAGGGCTGAGTGGGCTTACCAATGCCCCGCATGTGCACCTGGGCGTTCTCAAGGATGGTCAAATCGTCGATCCGTTCAATCCGGACAATCGGAACACCTGCGGGGCCACGCCGGATGAGACCATGTGGCACACCGCTCTACGCTACGATCCCTCCGGTCTCTTCACAGCCGGGTTTTCCACTTCAGTGCCAGAGTTTGATGCAGTTCAAACAGGATCAGCCCGTGCCAGAACCGCTCGATCAGATCAGCCGCTCGTGCTCTATGGTCACGTTTTTTACGCCCAACCCGGCGACCAATTAACACTCACCGCCCAAGGGCCGGAAGGTGAGATTTTCAGCCATGATGTCGCCCTTGAGAATCCCCAAGCACAACTCTTTCGGGCCTTTGGCCGCAAGTCTCCTGACGGAGGATGGCCGGAAGGAGAGTACAGAGGTTACGTACGTCTGACCCGAGGGGATACCGTGTTGGCCGTGCGTCACGCGGATATCTCTGTCACCCGTTGACCCTGAACAGATTGGCGATCAACGCGTGGTCAGCTTGAGCTCAATACGCCTGTTCTGCGCACGCGCCGCAGCTGTGTCATCGGGATTGACGGGTTGGAATTCGCCGTAGCCATTTGCCGAGAGGCGCTCAGCAGGAAATCCCAAGACGCCCGTGAGATAGCGCACGACGGAAAGGGCCCGTGCCTGACTGAGCGCCCAGTTGTCAGCAAATCGCGCGCCTTCGACAATCGGCACGTCATCCGTATGGCCATCAACTTGGAGCACCCAGTCGATCCCCTCAGGAATATCCCCGATCACATTGCGCAGGATGCCCGCCACTTTGGCAATTTCGCCCTCTCCCGCGAGCGACAACTCCGCCTCGCCGGGCGCAAAGAGCACTTCAGACGAAAACACGAACCGATCACCGACGATTTGAACACCCTGTTGTTGACCTAGCACATCACGCAAACGGCCAAAGAATTCTGAGCGATACTTCTCCAGATCCTCTTTCTCCGCCTCCAACAGACGAGCGCGTTCCTCTTCTGCAATGCGCCGACGCCGTTCTTCGGCCGCAACGCGGGCCAAGGCCGTATTCAACTCATTGCCAAGTGACTGCAACTGCACCTCAGCTTCAGCCTCGCGCGCCTCTGAAGCATCCAGCAAAGCCTGAAGGCCAGAGAGCTGTTGGCGCAAAGCAGCCACCTGCTGATTGAGTAGCGCTTGCTGCTTTTGAGCTTCGCTGGCCGCCGCTTGTTCGTCTGCAAGGCGTGTGCGCGCCTCAGCCAAAAGTGCAGCCCGTTGCTCCGCCTCTGTCATCTGGGCCTCGGTGCGCGCCTCCGCAGCGCGCTGCGCAGCAAGAGCCGCCACCAATTGCTCGCGGGTCGCTTCTGCGTCCAGGACGGCAGCACCCAACTGAGTGTTCTCCGTCAGGGCCTGCGCCAATCGACGATCAAGATCGTCACGCGCATCCTTGGTCGCGGCGAGAAGTGTCAGCGTTTCCTCAGCCCGCTTGCGCTGCTCTTCCAGGGCGAGTGTCATAGAGGTCAGCTCGGCGTCCGCATCCGCCAACCGGGCGCGCAGCGCCTCAGCCGCAGCCGCCTCTGCCAACCGGTCCTGCTCCTCTTGGCTCAATTGCCGCTCGAGGTTTGTCACTTGCTCGGACAAGGCTGCCTGTGCCTCGCTCGCCTCGGCGTTGCGCTGACGCAGGTCCGCCGCGAGTGCCTCAAGCGCTTCGCGCCGCGCCGCAGCAAGGCGGGCGGCTTCAGCCTGTGCATCCACCTCGCTTCGCAGCCCTGCCAAGGCCAGTTGCAACTGCTCCTGCTCACTGAGCAGCGCAGCGCGCTCGTCTTCCAGATCCGCGATACGCCCTTGCGCCGTGTCACGTTCTGACAAAAGCCCGGCGACCTGTTCCTCAAAGCTGGTAATCCTGCCCTGCGCGGCACTTAGCGCCTCGGCCTGAGCGTCACTTTGGGCGCGCAGGCTATCGATCAAGGCGGTTTGTTCGGCCTCACGGGTGCGTGCGTCACTCAAAGTTGCAGTCAATGCGCCAACGCGATCCTGCAGGCTTGCGCTGCGATCTTGTTCGAGTCCGAGCGCACGCGAAAGCGCGGCCACTTCTGCGGAAAGCGAGTCAAGCCGGGTCGCCTGCCCACTAATTTCTTCGCGCAACACAAACTGCACCATCATGAAAATGGTCAGCACAAACATTAAGACCAGCAAGAGCCCGGTCATCGCGTCAACAAACCCCGGCCAGATTGAGGCCTGAAACCGTGAACCGGTCCGCCGAGAGAGCGCCATGATCAGCCCTCCTCGCTGCTGTCCGGATCAGAGCGCGGCATGACCTGTCGCACGGTGCGAGGAGCCACTGGCGGGCGCGTCTGTCCCATCACCCGCGTCAGCGCTGCCAAATCGGTGCGCAATTCCGTCATCGTTTCCTGACGACCGGCGCTGATTTCCTCGAGAATGCGCAGCATCTGCACATCAATCGAACGCAGCCGCATGCGGCTTTCCGCATCGAGCCCGTCAGTTTGGGGAGCTTCGCGGCTCTCGAGTGCCATGATCAGCCGTTCCTGCCCTTCGGCGAGCCGCATCAATGCAACTTGCACGGGGTTCTGATCGCTCATCCGATGGGTCAACCGCTCAATTGAATCCGCCAGCACGCCTAGTTTCTGATCGACCATGGCGCGGCTCATGTCCGACTGGCCGAGCATGACCTGGAGCGCGTCCATCTGCTCGGCCATATGATCGAGCACATGCGCGACAGCCCCCTGCTCACCACTGCCCTCTCCATCACCTGTGGCAAAGCCCACACGCGTGATCGTCGACATCCACTCTTCTAGCTCACGATAAAATCGGTTCTGGCCGTGACCGGCAAAGAGCTCCAGAAGACCCACCACCAAGGAGCCCGCAAGCCCAAGCAATGAGGACGAAAAAGCTACGCCCATGCCGCCCAACTGCGCTTCTAGCCCGGACATCAGCCGGCTGAAGACTTCGATCCCCTCTTCACCTTCTTGCGGGGCAAGGCTCCGGATCGTGTCAACGACCGCCGGCACCGTCGTGGCCAGTCCGTAAAAGGTTCCCAAAAGCCCCAAGAAAATCAATAGGCTGACAATATAGCGTGTGATTTCGCGCGCTTCGTCGATCCGCTGAGCCACTGAGTCAAGAATTGAGCGCGCTGAGGTCGACGCAATCTGCATCCGCTTTCCACGTGATCGCAGCAGTGTTGCCAAGGGCGCCAACATCGAAGGTGGTTGGGTCATCTCGTGGCCCGGAACTTGTCCAGCAAAGCCCTCAATCCAGCGGGCAGATCCGATCAATTGAAGTACCTGCCAGAAGGTGGCGATCACTCCGGTGATGAAAACAAAGAAAATAAATCCGTTCAGCCAAAGATTGGCCTGAAAGACCGGCAGTACGCTTGGCAAGGCGAGAAACGCCCCAAACGCGGTCAGCCCAAGAACCACCAACATCAGAATGATCTGGCGATAGGGATATGAAAACTGCGGCTCGACCTCACGGTCCGGCTGGTCCATCTGGACGCTCCCGACACTTGGATTTCTTGGGCCAACCCTACGCGGCTTGGTTAGCTAAGCCAAGGATTTATCCACAGATATGGCGCACCCGCCGCACCAGCCAGTCCAGTTCCTTGTCGTGAATACCAAGTTGTCCGAGATGGTCAGCCGTATTGTAGAGATATTCAGTGTTCGGGCCGCGTCCACCTACGGCGCGCGCTATGATCGCAGCCTGTTCTTCGAGATCAAGACCGCCACAATATTGCACATGATCGGGATCAATCACGTAAGTCACCGCCTCCACCCGGCGACCATCGGCAAGGTCTATTTTCAGCATACGCTCGAGATAGGCAGAAGATATCAATTCGCGTTCGCGCAGATAGCTCAGAACGTCATCAGCTTGCGCCGCGTCGGCACGTAGCGCGACCCCTTGGCAAAGTGCCCCGGGGTACGCGTCCAACGCGAGAACCAGACCGGGAACATCTTCTGTGCCCCTATGGTGGATACTACGCATACAAAAACTTCGATGATAATCCGGAAGGCGGGCGATCACCCGTTCCTTGGCCTCGAAACCGGGATTCCACACGAGTGACCCATAGCCGAATACCCACATAGCCTTTGCCCCTGTTCCTCGCCCACAACCCCCTATAAACACCTCTCAAAGGGCATGAAAGGGGCGCGCACCATGAGATTTCTGCTTGCCATGATCGTGATCGCCGCATTGGGTTGGTCCGGATATTGGTTCCTCGGGCAAAGCGGATTGAGTCGTGGGTTTGAGACATGGTTCGATTTGCGGCGCGCAGAAGGATGGGTGGCCGAAACCTCGGACATCACGGTTCAGGGATTTCCCAATCGCTTTGACACCGGCTTTAGTGATCTGGTGCTGGCCGATCCAGAAACTGGATTAGCGTGGGAGGCAGACTTCTTTCAAATTCTCGCACTCAGCTACCAGCCTAACCATGTGATTGCCGTATGGCCAAACAGCCAATTGATTTCCACTCCGCAAGAAAAATTCCGCATCGAAAGCCGCGATATGCGTGCCAGCCTCCGTATCGCGCCCGATACGCGACTCGCCCCAGAGCGCGCCACACTTACCGCAGAGTATCTACAGATTACACCGTTGGAGCGGCAGGATGAGAACACCGCACTGACCTCGCTCACACTCGCCGCCGCGCGCCAGATGGAGACAGAGTACCGCCTTGGCCTGACGGCCGAGGGATTGACCCTGTCGCCACCATGGCGTGCCCAACTTGATCCTCAGGGCCGTCTGCCCACGCAGATATCCGGACTGCACGCCGATTTGACTGTAAGTTTTGACAAACTCTGGGACCGCAGCGCGATAGAGCAAGCCCGCCCGCAGCCGACCGCGATCAATCTGCGATTGGCAGATGCCAAATGGGGACAATTGCATCTCCAAGCAGCCGGTGACGTAACCGTTACGCCCGAAGGCTTGCCAGAAGGAGAGATCACGCTCAAGGCGCGCAACTGGCGGGAAATGCTGCAAATCGCAGCACAAACCGGGGTGATACCCGAATCGATGCTGGGGACGTTGGACAGTGGGCTGTCACTGATGGCGCAAATGTCAGGAAACCCCAATACGCTCGATGTGCCACTGACCTTTCACAACGGGCGCATCTTGCTGGGGCCAATTCCCATCGGTCCGGCACCGGTGCTCCGTCTAAGATAGCTTACGGGGCATTGTCGCGCAGAGCGGTAAAAGCGGACCATGCATCCGGGTCGGAGACCGTTTTGTCTCGGCAGAAAGGGTTGCAGAATCCGAAAATCCGACCCTCGCTTTCCATCAAATCCGTGACCGCTTCGCCCGAATAGGGACAGAGGGTATTCTCGGGGGCACCACTCTCAACGGCGCGGGCCGGCCGCGGGATCGGACCAGGCCAGGAAACAGTGGCATAGGGTTTGGCATAGCGCGAAAGGGTCGCACCGCGCACAAGACCCATGGCTCGCCAGCGACGAAAAGCCAAATCATTCAGGTGGGCTGCAACATAAGCGCGCGCGACCTCTGATACCGGCAGATCATAGCCCGCGATCCGCGCCGCGACCGGTGCAAAAAAAGCATCGGCCGCACTATACGCACCACACAGCCACGGGCCATCGGGTGCGCAAGTGGCACGTGCATGCAGCCACAGGGTCTCGATCCGGGCAAGATCACTCAAAACAGCCTCAGACGGCACCACACCAGTATAGGCCGTGCGCAGGTTCATCGGGCAATCGCCCCGCAATGCACCAAACCCCGAATGCATCTCAGCGGCGAGAGTACGCGCTGTGGCGCGTGCGCGTGGCTCGTTGGGCCATATTCCCGCCTCGGGGTGACGGGTGGCCAGTTCTTCGGCCATCGCGAGACTGTCAGAGACAACCGCCGCCTCGGGCGTGATCAACGTGGGCACTGTTCGGGCCGGGGCAAGATCGGCCATTTGCTCGGCCACGCTGTAATCGGCACTAAAATCGAGGATGCGAACCCGGTATGGCAAGCCAAAGCGGTGGAGCAAGAGCCAGCCACGCAGCGACCAAGAAGAATAGGCGTAATCGCCGAGGATGAGGTCATATGTCATTGCAGAATGTTAGCGCCAGAACGGGCACCCGACTAGCAAGTTTTTGTTGGAGTTTGTATCACGGAAGGTGATTTATCGCCTGCATTTTCCAACCCTGTCCTGCCCAATGAAGTTCGGTGACGGACAGGTTGTCGATCCGGTGCGCAAATGCCTCGTAGGCTGATATGCCTAGCGCCGCCTGCACTTGGGTTAGGATTACGCCCATATGGGCCACTAAAACGATGTCTCGTCCCGGATACGTACTGCGCAGGCGATTGGTCGCTAGGGCGACGCGAAGGGCTATCTCGTGCCAGCTTTCGCCGCCGGGCGGGCGAATATCACCGGGCATTTCCCAGAATGCGCGCAAGAGTTTCTGGTCCGAGACAGCCTCAAAAGCTTGCATCTCCCACGCACCAAAATGAATTTCGCGCAGGTCCCGGTCATCGGGTAGGCGCTCTCGCGCGCCTATGATGGCGTCTGCGGTGGCGCGAGCTCTGCTCAGGTCCGAAGAGATCAGCAACGCATTGCCCGGCAGGTGGTCCGCAAGTCGCGCCAGTCGCGCCTCATCGCTTAAATCTGCGGGGATATCCGACCAACCGACCATAGACTTCGCGTGCGTCGGACCGTGGCGCACCCAGTAAAACCGGCTCACGGCAAATTGCCCTTAAGGAGCACAGGCAGACCAGCGATGACATTGACCACAAAATCCGACCGCGCAGCCAATTCCTGATTGAGCCGCCCCTGCGCGTCTCGAAACCGCCGGGCAAGTGCGTTCTCGGGCACGACTGACAGCCCAACTTCGTTTGAAACCATAACCACTGGCGCAGCACAGGCATTGAGAGCGGAAAACAGCGCAGATTGGGCATCATCGAGATCGTGATCCGCAAGCAGGTGATTGCTGAGCCACATCGTGATACAATCGAGCAACACCACCTCTTGAGCGCTTGCGTGCGCGAGCACGGGGGCCAGATCAAACGGAGCCTCACAGGTGCGCCAGTCCGATCCACGGATTTCACGGTGCCGCACAAGCTTTGCCCGCATCTCATCATCGAAGGCTTGCGCCGTGGCGAGGTAAATGCGCGGTCGGCCTGAGTTGGTTACGAGGCGCTCTGCAAAGCTGGATTTGCCTGAGGCAGCCCCGCCCAGAACGAGGCTCAGTCTTGGCAGGTCAGACAAATGGGCCTCTCCTTTTTTGATCCGGTGACGTCCATGGTGCGTAGCACTTTGCGATAAGAGGAAAAAGGGCGCAACGAAGTCACGCCGCCGATAAGGGGGAAATCCGATGCCACTCGACGCACCGCAGCAAAGGTCCATGTCCCGCACTGCCATGAAGGCAGAGATGTTGGATGCGGAAACAGAACTCGCGCTCGCCTATGCTTGGCGCGACCAACGCGATGAAGAAGCCCTGCATCGTTTGATAAACGCTTACATGCGGCTGGCAATTTCGATGGCTTCGAAATTCCGGCGCTACGGAGCGCCGATGAATGACCTCATTCAAGAGGCTGGGTTGGGTCTTATGAAGGCCGCGGACAAGTTTGATCCTGATCGCGGCGTGCGGTTTTCCACCTATGCTGTTTGGTGGATTAAGGCCAGCATTCAGGACTATGTTATGCGCAACTGGTCGATGGTGCGAACAGGCTCGACATCTAGCCAAAAGTCGTTGTTTTTCAACATGAGGCGCGTGCAAGCGCGGCTCGAACGTGAGGCAATGGCCAATGGGCAGCAGCTTGACGGATACCAACTGCGCGAGATGATTGCGCATGAGGTTGGTGTTCCATTACGCGATGTCGAAATGATGGAAGGGCGCCTTTCGGGCTCGGACTTTTCGCTTAATGCCACACAATCGGCAGAGGACGAGGGTCGCGAATGGATTGACACGCTTGAGGACGAGGGCGCGCGCGGCGACGAGATCGTCGAGCGCCATCGCGACATGCATGCTTTGCGCGACTGGCTGGCTGATGCCTTAGCCCGCCTCAACGAACGCGAACGTTTCATCGTGCGTGAACGCAAACTTCGAGACGATCCGCGCACTCTCGAAAGCCTCGGCGAAGAACTCAATCTCAGCAAGGAGCGCGTGCGGCAGCTTGAAGCAGCTGCCTTTCAGAAAATGCGCAAGCATCTTGAAAAGCATGGGGGCGAAGTGCAAAACCTGCTCGCATGATCCTGCGTTTGCTCGTTTTGCTATCGGTCCTGACCGTCGCGTTCTCCGCAGCGGCCCAAGATGTATTGATCCTTGGCGAGGTGCATGACAACGCGGCGCACCATGCCGTGCAGACTCAGCGTGTAAAGGATCTGAAACCAAGGGCAATTGTCTATGAAATGCTGACCAAGGACCAAGCTGCATTGGTTACGCCGGACCTTGTGGGTGACAGAGCCCGATTGGAAAATTTGTTACAGTGGGAGGCCAGTGGATGGCCCGATTTCTCAATGTATTACCCGATTTTTAGCGCCGCCCCTGATGCAAGGGTTTACGGTGCGCAAGTGACGCGTGACGCGTCTCGCGCTGTTCTCACAGACGGGCTTTCAGAAGTTTTCGGCGATGATGCCACACGCTACGGCCTTGATCGCGATTTACCAGAAGATCAGCAAGCGATCCGCGAAGCGATGCAAAAAGAAGCCCATTGCAATGCCCTGCCAGCGAACCTCTTACCGGGAATGGTGGTCATCCAACGCCTGCGCGACGCAGTTCTGGCGCGGGCGGTGGTCCAGGCGATTGAGGAAACTGGAGGGCCGGTGGCCGTGATCACCGGCAACGGTCATGCCCGCCGCGATTGGGGAGTACCCGCTTATTTAGCACAGGCCGCCCCCGATCTAGAAATTTGGGTCGTGGGCCAGACCGAAGACAACGCAGACATTGAGGGCGGCTTTGACGAGATCATATCGTCAGCGGCCGTCGAGCGACCCGATCCGTGTGCGGGATTTCAGTAGCGTGTCGCACCCTTGCGCGGCACCAGCCCGCAGCCTAGTGTCAGGGCGCATCTCATAGGAAGCGCCAATGCTAAGTTCAAAACGCATTCTTCTGATCATCGGAGGCGGAATCGCAGCCTATAAGGCGCTCGATCTTATACGCCGCCTGCGAGAGCGTGGGGCCATGGTAACGCCGGTGCTGACCCGCGCGGGCGCTGAATTTGTCACTCCGCTGTCCGTGTCGGCACTCGCGGGGCGTAAAGTGTTCTCAGACCTCTTCAACCTGACGGACGAAGCAGAGATGGGGCATATCGAACTCAGCCGTTCGGCCGATCTGATCGTTGTTGCTCCGGCAACCGCCGATCTGATTGCCAAGATGGCACAGGGCCACGCCAGTGATCTGGCCTCCACCCTGCTTTTGGCCACCGACACGCCTGTTTTAATCGCGCCTGCGATGAATGTGCGGATGTGGCACCACGCGGCCACGCAGCGCAATCTCGCTCTGCTTCACGGTGACGGTATAGCCTTTGTTGGCCCAAATGACGGCGATATGGCCTGCGGTGAGCATGGCCCCGGACGCATGGCAGAAGTGCCCGAAATCATGGCAGCAGTCAGGACAATGCTGTCCGAAGGACCATTGACAGGCCGCCGAATTCTGGTGACCTCTGGTCCAACTCACGAACCCATTGATCCGGTACGCTACATTGCCAACCGCTCGTCGGGCGCGCAGGGTGCGGCGATTGCCCGCGCATTCGCCACGCTTGGGGCTGAGGTGGTCTTTGTCACCGGCCCCGCCACGGTGCCGCCGCCCGACGGGGTGCAGGTGATCCGCGTCGAGACTGCGCACGAGATGCTGGAGGCGGTCAAGAGTGCCCTGCCGGTTGAGGTCGCAATCTGCGCCGCCGCGGTGGCGGATTGGCATGTCACAAGTGCAAGTAGCCAAAAGCTCAAGAAAACGAAGGGTCGTCTGCCTCAATTAACCTTTGCCGAGAACCCCGACATATTGGCGACTGTCGCGAGCATGACGTCCGGTCGGCCCAAACTTGTCGTAGGCTTTGCCGCCGAAACCGATGACGTGATCGCGAACGCGACCGCCAAGCGCGCGCGCAAGGGCTGTGACTGGATCATCGCCAATGACGTGCGCCCTGCGACCGGTATCATGGGCGGCACCGAGAATGCCGTGACGCTGATCACCGCAGACGGTGCCGAGGAGTGGCCGCGCATGGGCAAGGATCAGGTGGCCGCGCAACTGGCCGCACGGGTCGCCACGGCGCTGAGTTGAAATCATGCGTATTTTCAACATGATGAAGAGGGCCGCATGCTGACCGTCGCGATTCAATGGGAGGAAGGGGCGGACCGCACCCTTGGCTTGCCCGGCTATGAAACCGCAGGCGCGGCCGGGGCCGATCTGCGCGCGAACTTTCCAGATCGCGGCCGGGTCATGCTGGCACCGGGCGCGCGGGTTCTTGTGCCCACGGGGCTGCGGCTGGCGGTGCCGATGGGATACGAGGTGCAGGTGCGCCCGCGCTCTGGCCTTGCTCTGAAACACGGCATTACCCTGCCCAACAGCCCCGGCACGATCGACAGCGATTATCGCGGACCCTTGGGGGTAATCGTGATGAATGCCGGGACCGAAGGCTTTGAAATCACGCATGGAATGCGGATCGCACAGATGGTGGTGGCGCCGGTTGCGCAGGCGCGGTTCACTCTGGTCGAGACGCTGGACGAGACCGCGCGTGGCGCGGGTGGATTTGGCTCTACGGGGATTGGCTGATGCTGCTGGTGCTGGTCATGGCAGCAGTGCTCTGGAGCATTGGCGCGGCCTTGGGCACGCCCCGGCGACTGCGGTGGGGGATGATCTCAGGCCTATGGGCGGCTGTGGTGTTGACGCATCTGGTGCTACCCGAGGGCCACGCGTTGCGCATGGCCACGGGCGAAAGCCCGGCGCTCTGGCTGATGGTTGGCGGAACGGTCGTGATCGTGCTGGTTTACCGCGCAGGACTGACCCGCTTACGGGCTCGCTCTGAGCGTGAGGCCGTTACAGTTGCATCTCGTAAGCCTTTGTTCTCCGAGGCAGAACTCAACCGCTATGCCCGTCATATCATCATGCGCGAGATCGGTGGACCGGGACAGAAAGCCCTGAAGGAGGCGCGCGTTCTGGTGATTGGCGCGGGTGGTCTTGGCTCTCCGGCGCTGCTTTATCTGGCGGCGGCGGGCGTGGGGACGATAGGGGTCATCGACGATGATACCGTTGAAAATTCCAACTTGCAGCGACAGGTGATTCACCGCGATGCCGATATCGGTCTCCCCAAAGTGCAATCGGCCATGGCGGCGATGCAGGCGCAAAATCCGCATGTCGTGGTGCACCCCTATCAGAGGCGGTTGACACCGGAAATCGCAAGCGATCTCTTCGCCGACTATGATCTGATCTTAGATGGCACCGATAATTTCGAGACACGCTATCTGTCAAATGCCACCTCAGTCGCCCAAGGCAAGCCATTGATTTCAGGCGCTTTATCGCAATGGGAAGGGCAGCTGAGCGTGTTTGATCCGGCCCATGGCACCCCCTGCTATCAATGCATTTTTCCGCAAGCCCCTGCCGCGGGCCTTGCACCCTCTTGCGCCGAAGCTGGCGTTCTGGGGCCACTGCCCGGCGTGGTTGGAGCAATGATGGCAGCAGAGGCGGTCAAGCTGATCACCGGAGCGGGGCAGACTCTGCGCGGAGACATGCTCATTTACGACGCGCTTTACGGCGAGAGCCGCAAGATCGGGCTGAGCCGTCGTGCAGATTGCCCCATATGTGGGGGTAAAGGAGAGAATGATGACCAACATGTTGCTGGCTGAGTGGAAAACGCCGTTCAAACTTGCCCCCTTCGATCAAATTGCCGACGCGGATTTCGCACCTGCGTTCGAGACCGCAATGGCCAAGGCACGGGCAGAGGTCGTAGCGATAGCTGACAATCCAGAGGCGCCGAGCTTTGCCAATACGATCGAAGCGCTTGAAAAAACGGGCAAGGATTTGGACCGGGTGCTGTCGGTGTTTTACACATTGGCGGGCGCGGACAGTAATCCAAAGCGGCAGGAACTGCAGCGCGAATTCGCCCCAAAACTAGCGGCTTACTCCTCGGAACTCTATGGGAACAAAGAGCTTTTTGCGCGGATCGAAAGCCTGTGGGCCGAGCGCAACACGCTCGGTTTGACAGCTGAAGAAGCGCGTTTGTTGATGCTCACGCACCGGGGATTTCGCCGTTCAGGCGCGGCATTGACCGGGGCGGAAGAGGCCCGGATGCGCAAGATCATGGCGCGGTTGGCGGAATTGGGAACGGCATTTACGCAGAACCTGCTGGCGGATGAGTCCGGCTGGCAAATGGAATTGGCCGAGGACGATCTGGAAGGGTTGCCGGATTTTCTGGTCGATGCCGCGCACGCGGCGGGGCAGGAAAAGCGGCTGGAGCGGCCTGTGATTACCCTGTCGCGGTCGTTGATCGTGCCCTTCCTGCAATTCTCCCCGCGTCGTGATTTGCGAAAAAAGGCATATGAATCATGGGTTTCGCGCGGTGCCATGGGAGGTGAGACTGACAATCGCGAGGTCGCCGCAGAGATTTTGCGGCTGCGCGCGGAGCGGGCCGCCCTGTTGGGCTATGCGAGTTTTGCCGCCTACAAGCTGGAAACCGAGATGGCCAAGACGCCAGAGGCGGTGCGGGGCCTGTTGATGGCGGTTTGGGAACCGGCCAAGGCGCAGGCGGAGCGGGATGCGGCACGGCTGACGGAAATGATGCAAGCCGATGGAATCAATGGAGAATTGGAGCCGTGGGATTGGCGTTACTATGCAGAAAAGCGGCGGCAAGCGGAGCATGATCTGGATGAAACGGCCCTGAAACCCTATTTGTCGCTGGAGGCGATGATCGCGGCGGCGTTTGGCTGTGCCAATCGGCTGTTTGGGTTGGAGTTTCGCGCGCTTGATATGCCGCTCTATCACCCTGATTGCCGGGCCTGGGAAGTGACGCGCGATGGCGCGCATGTTGCTGTTTTTATTGGGGATTATTTCGCGCGTGGGTCCAAGAGATCGGGGGCTTGGTGCTCTGCCATGCGAGGTCAGGCCAAGCGGCCAGAGGTGCAGGGGCCGGTAGTGATCAACGTCTGCAACTTTGCCAAGGGAGATCCGGCGTTGCTGAGTTATGACGATGCGCGCACGCTGTTTCACGAGTTTGGCCATGCCCTGCATCAGATGCTGTCGGACGTGAATTATGAAAGTATTTCAGGAACTTCCGTGGCGCGGGACTTTGTTGAATTGCCCTCACAGCTCTATGAACATTGGCTGGAAGTGCCCGAAGTGCTGGAGCGCTATGCCACTCATGTCGAGACCGGAGAGGCTATACCACGGGAATTGCTGGATAAATTGCTGAAGGCCGCGAATTTCGATCAGGGGTTTCAGACGGTGGAATATGTCGCCTCGGCCCTCGTCGATCTGGCGTTTCATGAGGGCGATGCGCCCGGCGACATCATAGCCAAGCAATTGGAAGTATTAGACAATCTTGGCATGCCAAGGGCCATCACTATGCGCCATGCGAGCCCGCATTTCGCGCATGTGTTTTCTGGGGATGGGTATTCCAGCGGCTATTACAGCTATATGTGGTCCGAGGTGATGGATGCGGATGCCTTTGCCAGTTTTGAAGAGGCGGGCGGGGCATTTGATGTGGAGCGGGCCAAGGCCTTGGAATCGCACATTCTTTCGCGCGGCGGATCGGAGGATGCCGAAACGCTCTATTTGCAATTCCGAGGCCGGATGCCGGGGGTTGAGGCGCTTCTGAAGGGGCGCGGATTGGCGGCCTGATGTGTACAGGATGTACAATATGTACACGGTTTTTATACACAAATTTGGAGGGATGGGGGCGCTGCCCCCGTCCCGGATTTAATCCGGGACTCTTCCGAGGAATTTCATACTAGATGTAGTGCGGTTCAGATCGTTTGATCGTAGTCGCCAACGCCGGGTTCGGTGCGGATGACGGCATCGATATCCGAGAAGATGGCGCGCATTTCGGCGTCGCTTGCGCTGCTCTCGCACACCACCACGAGGTTCGGGGTGTTGGAAGAGGCGCGCACGAGGCCCCACGAACCATTATCGAGAATGACGCGGGCCCCATTGACGGTCACGACCTCCTTGATGGTACGCCCGGCGAGCGGTTCACCTGCGGCGTGGCGCGCGACGAGTTTGGCGACGATGCGGTCGAGCACGGCGTATTTCTCGGTATCGGCACAATAGGGCGACATGGTGGGGGTCGCATAGGTCACCGGTAGCGCACGGCGCAGGTCGGACATCGACATCGGCGGGTTGCGGTCCATCAATTTGCAAATCTCGACCGCGACGCGCATGCCGCAATCGTAGCCACGCCCGATGGGTTCGGCGAGAAAGTAATGGCCGGATTTCTCAAAGCCCGCGAGCGCGCCCAAGTCCTTGACCCGGCGTTTCATGTGGGAGTGGCCGGTTTTCCAGTAATCAGCGGTCACGCCGTTTTTGATCAGTTCAGGATCCGAGGCAAAGAGGCCTGTGGATTTCACATCGGCGACGAAGGTCGCATTGGGGTAAATCTTGGAGAGGTCGCGCGCCATGATGACGCCCACCTTATCGGCAAAGATTTCCTCGCCCTCGTCATCCACAACGCCGCAGCGGTCGCCGTCGCCGTCAAAGCCAAGCGCGAAATCAGCCCCCGTGGCGCGCACGGTGGCGGCCATGTCATGGAGCATTTCCATGGCTTCGGGATTGGGGTTGTAATGTGGGAAGGTGTAGTCGAGCGTGTTGTGCGACGCGATCACCTCGACGCCCAAACGCTCGAACAATTCGGGCGCAAAGGCGGAGGCGGTGCCATTGCCGGTGGCGCAGACGACGCGCAGCTTGCGGGTCATGCGGAAATCACCGACGAGATCATCGAGATAGGCCTCGCGCACGCCGGAAACGAAGTCGTAAGCACCGCCGGGGCGGGGCTCGCCGCGTCCCTCTAGCACGATGTCGCGGAGTTCCGCCATCTCATCCGGGCCGTGGGTCAGCGGGCGGTCAAAGCCCATCTTGACCCCGGTCCAACCGTTTGGATTATGCGAGGCCGTGACCATGGCGACGGCGGGCACATCAAGGTGGAATTGCGCAAAATAGGCCATGGGAGAGAGGCAGGGGCCAATGTCCTTGACCGTGATACCCGCCTGCATGAGGCCCAGCATGAGGGCATTCTTGATCGACAGCGAATAGTCACGATAGTCATTGCCGACCGCGATCACCGGCGGGATGCCGCGTGCGTGCATTTGCGTGCCGAGACCAAGACCCAAGGCGGTGATGCCCGGCAGATTGATCTGATCGGGATATTTCCACCGGGCGTCGTATTCGCGGAACCCCGTGGGTGCAATCATCGGGTCGCGCAGGAATTCCCAAGTGTTGGGGGTGACGGTCGGCAGAGGTTTGGTCATGGAAGCTCTTTGTCGGTCAGAGGTGGATCGGATTGGCCTTGGCCAGACGGTCAAACTGCATCAGCGTGTCGATGAGGGCCGACATCTGCGTGAGCGGGATCATATTGGGGCCGTCCGAGGGGGCGTTGTCCGGGTCCTCATGCGTTTCGATGAAGACCGAAGCAACCCCAAGCGAGACCGCAGCGCGCGCCATGACGGGGGCGAATTCACGCTGCCCACCGCTGCTGCCGCCGCGCCCGCCGGGCTGTTGCACGGAATGGGTGGCATCCATGACCACCGGATAGCCGGTGGCGGCCATTTGCGGCAGGCTGCGCATATCGGCGACAAGGGTGTTGTAGCCAAAAGAGGTGCCGCGTTCGGTCAGCATGATGCGGGTGTTGCCGGTGCTCTCGATCTTGGAGATGACGTTGGGCATGTCCCAAGGGGCGAGAAACTGACCCTTTTTCACGTTGATCACCGCGCCGGTTTCACCGGCCGCGATCAGGAGATCGGTTTGGCGGCTGAGAAAGGCGGGGATTTGCAGCACATCCACCACCTCCGCCACCGGCGCGCATTGGTCGGCGGTGTGGATATCGGTGAGCACGGGCAGACCAAGTGCATCCTTGACCGATTGCAAGACCTTGAGTCCCTCGTCGATACCGAGACCGCGCTTGCCCGAGAGCGAGGTGCGGTTGGCCTTGTCAAAGCTGCCCTTGAAGATCAGCCCCGCGCCAAAAGCGGCGCAGGCCTCTTGCAGGGTGCCCGCGATCATCTGGGCGTGATCGGCGGATTCGAGCTGGCAAGGCCCGGCGATGAAGGTCAGGGGACGGTCATTGCCGATGGCCCACCCGTTGAGGTCGATATGTTTCATATCAGGAAGACACCTGTTCACGCAGAATGGACGCCGTAAGCGAGATGAGCAGGTAGATACCAGAAAAGATCAGGAAGGCCAGTATCGTATTCTCAAAGGCGCGCGGATAGGAGGAATCCTGCGAAGCGAGGGGGCGCACGCTGACGGTGAGATAGCGCACCTGCTTGTTGGCCTCGATCTCGGACTGGCGTTTTGCCTCGAGCGCGGATTGCAGCACGAGATCGGCGGTGGCGAGATCGGCCTGCGCCATCTGGATGGCCGCAGTCTTGGAGGCGAGCGAGCTTTCGCCGGCTGTGGCGTCGGTCAGGCGGCGCTTTTGCTTGTCGAGTTCAGCGCTGAGGATCATGATTTCACTTTGCAGCGCCTCAACTCGGGCGCCGTTGGGGCGTGCGTTGTTCATCTGGATGTTGAGAGCCAGTTCCTTTTCCTGAAGCTGCAACTCGACGGTGCCGATCAGGTTGCGGATGCTGGCAATCTCACCCTCGGGGTCAAGAATACTGTCCTCTTGCAGGGTCACCAGCATCTGTTGGGCGGCGCGGCGTTCGATCTTGGCCTGATCGAGGCTGTCGGCGGCGGTGCTGACGGCATCCTGCCGTTTCTCTCGGCTGAGGTCATCAACGCGTTCCTCGGCATATTTGATCAGACGCTCCGAGAATTTGGCGCTGACGGCGGGATCGGCGGTCGAAACCTCCATCCGGATCACACCTTCGGTGGGGTCGTAGCCCAGTTTGACGTATTTGCGGTAGAGTTTGTAGGCGACCTCGTGGCTGGCGTCGGGGTCGAGCCGTTGTAGCGGGTCGATCCAAGGCTGACTGAAATGCGCGAGAAAGCCGAGTTCCTCGTCGAGGCGCAGCATCGCATCCTTGGACTCAAGGTATTCCTGAGTCGCGATGGCGTCCTGGCCCGTGGCGAATTGGCTGGGAATGAGACCGCCAAGACCGCCCCCACTGGCGCCACCACCATCTGCCGACAGGATCAGGAAGGCGGATTTCGTGGCATACATCGGCGTGGCGATGGCATAGAAATAATAGCTCACCAAGATGGTCGGCAGCAGGACGAAGGCCGCGAGCCGCGAGAACAGCAGGATCAGTTTGCGACGGCGGCGGCGACCGATGTCGCGTTGGATGGCCATGATTTCCTGAGCGCGGCGGTCGGCGGGGTTGACGTCGGTGGAGGGCAGCGTCTGGCGTCCTGCGGGCACGGTTTGCGGCAGTTGCACGCGGCCATCGGAGGGCGAGGCGGGGGTCGCGCCGGGCGCGTTGGGCGGAGGCGGGCTGCCGCCGTCATTGGCCACCAGTTCAAGGATATTGGCGCGCTGAAAGGGGTCGATGCCCCGCGCCCGCAAGAGGCGCACGGCGTCGAAATCCGACGTGGGGGCGAGTCCGTATTTCTGTGCCAGTCGCCGGGCCATGCGCAATTCGCGCCCCGTCAGTCCTTCGCGCCGGATATCGTCGATGTTCTGACTGGTCGAGGTTTCGCGCGCCGAGGCAACCTGTCCGGCCTGAAGAGGAAGAGGCTCGGCCGTGGCAGCCGAGACGGCGTGCGGTGCCGCATAGGCCGACGGCGCGTCGGAGCTTGTGGCCACGCGTGGCGATAGCGGCACCGGGCTACGGCGGATGCGGAATTTTCTAGCCTTGGGTTTCGTAATCATAAAGCTCTTTTGCCTCCTCCAAGGAGTCGAACATATAAAGTTTGCCGCCCATCAGCACAGCCGCCGAGCGGGCAAATTTTTCCAACACCTTTGGATCGTGCGACACGATGATCACGGTGGTGGTGCGTAGCCGTTCTTTGAGAATATCGCCCGCCTTTCGGTTGAACTCTACATCAGTAGAGCCCGGCATCCCCTCATCAATCAGATACATGTCAAAATCAAGCGCCAGCATCAGCGCAAAGCTGAAGCGGGCACGCATACCCGAGGAATAGGTGCCAAGCGGCTGATCGAAATATTCGCCCAATCCGCAGAGCCAGCGGCAATAGGATTCGATATAGTCGGGATCAAGCCCGTAAAGGCGTGCGATGTAACGGGAGTTGTCCAGCGCCGACAGGCGGTTGATCACCCCCCCCATGAATCCCAGAGGAAAGGAGATGCGGCACCCGCGCCGGATCACGCCCTCATCCGGTTTTTCCAATCCGGCCATCATGTTGATCAAGGTCGTCTTGCCGGTGCCATTGGGCGCGAGGATGCCCAGGCTATGCCCAAGTTCTACTCGAAACGACACCTGATCAAGAATGACCTTGCGCTGTGTGCCTGTCCAAAAGGACTTGCTGACGTTCTCGAACTCGAGCATTCAATTGCCTCGGTATACCTGCTTTCCCGATGATAACGGGACACTCTTAAGGTCGGCTTAGCCTGCTTTTTGATATTATTGCCGATTTGAGGACAATATGCCAATGCAACAAGGCGATATTGTGATCAATTGACCAGAAATCGTGGCGATTTCCCGGCAAGCGTGGCGGGCAGGTGACGCGACGCGCAGAAGCGTCGCGCAAAAGGTCGCGGTGATTGCCCAAGAGGCCGCGCTGCGCTAGGGACGGATAAAAGATGCAGCACGAGTAAAACAATGAGCCGGATTTGCCATATCGAGTTGGATGATGCCAACCTGCCCCCGCCCACGCCCGAGATCGAGCAGGAGCGCAAGGTGGCAATGTATGATCTCATCGAGGAAAACAGCTTTTCGCTGCCTAATCGTGACGACAGGGTGGTTCCCGATGGCCCTTATCGCGTCGGATTGGCGATCCGCGAGAAGCGGCTGGTGTTCGACATCCGGACCGAAGCCGATCAACCCGCGGCAGAATTTCATCTGTCACTGAGCCCGTTCCGGCAGGTGGTCAAGGATTACTGGGCCATCTGCGAGAGCTATTTCGATGCGGTCAAAAATATGCCGCCCTCTCAGATCGAGACCATTGATATGGCTCGGCGCGGCATTCACAACGAGGGGGCGCGGGTGCTGGCCGAGCGGCTGGAGGGCAAGGCCGAGATCGACAATGACACGGCACGGCGTCTCTTTACGCTGATCTGCGTGTTGCATTTCGGGGGCTGATGCATGCCGCAGCCCCTGCCGCAGTCGGTGCTGTTTTGTTGTGATCACAATGCTGTCCGCTCGCCTATGGCCGAGGGGATCATGAAGAAGTTTTACGGCGCTGATACCTATGTCCAGTCCGTTGGCGTCAAGAATGACATGGAGATCGACGGCTTTAGCGTCGCCGTCTGCCGCGAAATCGGGGTCGAACTGGAACGTCACCGCAGCCGCAGCTTTGACGAGATGGAAGATTGGGGAGACGATCTGTCGTCTTTTGATCTCGTTGTGGCCTTGAGCCCGGCGAGCCAGAGGCGGGCGCTGGAACTGACCCGGTTTTTTCACCTTGATGTCACTTACTGGCCGATCATGGACCCCACCGGCCTTGCGCAGACCCGCGAAGCGCGGTTGGATGCCTATCGTCAGACCCGAGATCAGATCATCGGGCATTTGCAGGACCGTTGGGGACCCCCCAGGGAGGATTTATGAACGAAACCGTCAAAGCCTATTTCGATGCCTTCAACCGGGGCGATGTGCCCGGCATGCTGGCCTGCCTGAGCGACGATGTGCGCCACTATGTGAACGAAGGGCAGGTTCGGACCGGCAAGGATCTGTTTCGCGCGTTCTGTGATCACATGAGCCGGTGCTATCGCGAAGAGCTGACCGATATGGTGATCTTTGAGGCACAGGGTGGCACCCGTGCGGCGGCGGAATTTCTGGTCAACGGCACCTATCTGGAGACCGATCAGGGGCTGCCAGAGGCGCAAGGGCAGAGCTATGTCCTGCCTGCCGGGTCGTTCTTTACGCTCAAGGATGGGTTGATCACGCGCGTTGTGACCTATTACAACCTTGCGGATTGGGTGAAACAGGTCTCTGCATGATCCGTGTTGAGCGGCTGACGGGGGCGGCGCTGGCACGCGCCCTGCCCGATGTGGCGCGGCTTCGGATCGCGGTCTTTCGCGCCTATCCCTATCTCTATGAGGGCGATGCCGCCTATGAGGAGCGGTATCTTCAGGTTTACCGCGAGAGCGCGGATGCCATTCTGGTGGGTGCCTATGACGGCGATGATCTGATTGGGGCCGCCACCGGCACTCCGATGGAGGATCATGCGGGCGATTTCGGCGCAGCCTTTGCCGAGAGTGGGATCGCGTTGGAGCGGATTTTCTATTGCGCCGAGAGCGTTCTCTTGCCCGCCTATCGTGGGTGCGGCATTGGGCATCGTTTTTTCGATCTGCGCGAAGCGCAGGCGCGGGCGCTGAACCGCGATTTTGCTGCCTTTTGTTCGGTGGTGCGACCCAAGGATCACCCGGCGCGGCCCGAGGGTTATCAGCCGCTCGATGGGTTCTGGCGCAAGCGCGGTTATGCGCCGCTTGACGGGGCTGTGGCCTCTTTTGACTGGACCGAGATCGGGGCGGCGGAGGAGAGTGCGCATGACCTGCAAGTCTGGATGCGCGCGCTCTGAACGGCCTACCATGGGATTTGCGCCACGGTTTCGCGGAATGCTAATGTTTCACTGGTCAATTTGTCTGAGGGTTTGCTAAGCAGAAATTGCCGGGGGGCGCAGCATGGGGAACGTGACAGATGACACGTATTTTCGCCATCGCCCTCTGGGCGATCCTGGGCCTGATCGGCGTGACCACGGCAACCTTGGCGCAGTCCGAAGGGCGTCAGAGACTGGGCTATGGTCTCTTGTTTACCAACGACGTTCTGGGTGACGCGGATGATCGCTGGCGCACTGGGTCGATCACATCGAGCCGGGTCTGGGGGCCTGACTGGCAGGGACACGCGCCGGACCGCTTTGGGCAATTGCTCGAATTCCGCTTTCACGGCGAGGTCATAGCGCCTGAAAACCTGAGCCGCCCCGCGGCGCTTGATCGGCCTTATGTGGGCGCGCTCGGCTTTGGTCTGCATACGCATTTCCAGAAGGCTGAGGTGGATTATGCCCTTGGGGCGGATCTGATCGTGACCGGGCGGCAGACGCAGCTCGATGACTTTCAAGACTTTTTGCATGGGTTTCTTGGCGGTCGCGAGGTCAGTGGACGGGTTCGGCGCAATCAGATCGACGACGCTATTCGGCCCTCGGGCGTCTTTGAGGCCAGCCGCGAGTTTGAGCTTGGGCGTGCGCGCCTGCGGCCCTTTGCCGAAGCGCGGCTGGGGGTCGAGGATCTGATCCGGGCCGGGGCGGACATCACATTCGGTGGCATCGGTCAGAGCGAATTGCTGGTGCGCGACGTGGTCACGGGCCATCGCTACCGGGTGGTGCGGGCCGAACAGGCGGGCACGGCATTCCTTTTGGGGGCGGATATCGCCTATGTCGATGACAGCGATTACCTGCCCGCACGCAGCGGTGTCACATTGACCGAGGACCGCACCCGTGTGCGGGCGGGCCTGCATTGGGAGAACCGCAATGGGGCTGCGCTCTTTTACGGTCTGACATGGCTGAGTGAGGAATTCGACGAGCAGCGCGAGGGGCAATTTCTGGGCGCTGTGCAGTTCAAGCTGCGGTTCTGACAAAAATACAATCAAGGGCTTTTCAGACTGATTCGCCTTTGCTACCTTGACGATAATAAAAACGCGATAAAAAAAGAAACGAAGAGGCAGGCAGTCAGAGTTATGGGGACGGGCTTTAGAGGCACGTTCGTCATCTCCTGGTCGCAAACGGAATTGGATGGGGTATCGGCTGCGCCAGTGCAGTCGCTTTCGGTGGGACACACGTGGTCCTGGCGGGGCGATGCAGTGCGTGTCGATGGGCCGAACGAGCTGTTGCGGCTTGATATGGCGGAAGGGGAAACCGTGAACCGCAAACGTGCGGCACGGATGGTGCGGCGCCTGGTGGGCGCCGCGTTGAGCAACACACGCGACTTGGCCCAAGGGGACATGGACGAGCCGCTGATGGATCTGGGCTTTGTCATCACCGATGGCACGCGCAGCTATACCGTGACGGTCATCGAAGTGGGGATCGGGGCGCCGCCCTTGTTGATGTTCCACGATGATATTCCACCGCGCGAACGGGATATGTGGGTCGTGCATCACTCGCTTGAGGGGATGCGCGGGGCCTCGACCGGACCGGCCTCGGGCGGTGTTATCTGTTTCACTCCCGGCACGCGGATCGAGACCCCAGAAGGCCCGCGTCTGGTTGAGGAATTGCGCGAGGGCGACCATGTGCAGACCCGCGACAACGGGGCCGAACAGATCCAATGGATCGGCAGTCGCCGGATGACAGGTGCGCGCCTGTTTGCGATGCCGCGCCTCAGACCGATCCGGCTTCGAGCCGGCGCGCTTGGCATGGGGCGTCCCGATGCGGAATTGCTGGTCAGCCCCGAGCACCGGATGCTGGTGCGGGGCGACGTCGCGCGCGCGCTCTTCAATACGCCCGAGGTTTTGGTGATGGCGCGCGATCTGGTCAATAATGACACGGTGACGGTCGATCTGGGATCACGCGAGGTGACCTATATTCACCTGCTCTTGCCGCACCATCAGATCATCTGGGCTAATGGCGTCGAGACCGAGAGCTTTCATCCCGCAAGCGCGGCGCTTTCGACACTTGACGATGCGGACCGGGCGCGGCTCTTGGCGATCAACCCCAATCTGGAATATGAGCCGAATCTCTACGGCGGCTTTGCCCGACGGTGCCTGAATGGATCAGAGGCCGCGATTCTTGCGCATGAGGCCGCCTGAGAAGCGGGGGACGTATCGGGAACGTCCCCGACACAATGCAGGCCAGATGACGGCGCGGGGTAGTGGTTGACAGTGCCCCCGCAGCCTGTATAAGCGCGGCTTCATTGGTGTTGGTGGACCTCGCAAGAGGAAGCCTGTCGGCCGACCGGAAAGTGCCGGGACGCAGAGGACAACGCCCTTCGCTATATATGAAGGAGATCAGCCGTGACAAAACGCACGTCTGCCAAGTACAAAATTGACCGCCGGATGGGTGAAAACATCTGGGGCCGTCCGAAATCCCCCGTCAACCGTCGTGAATATGGCCCCGGCCAGCATGGTCAGCGCCGCAAGGGTAAAGTCTCTGACTTTGGTCTGCAGCTGCGCGCCAAGCAGAAGCTGAAGGGCTATTACGGCGATTTGACCGAAAAGCAATTCCGCCGCATCTTTGCCGAAGCCGAGCGTATCAAGGGTGATACCGGCGAGACGTTGATCGGTCTGTTGGAGCGCCGTCTGGACGCGGTCGTTTACCGCGCCAAGTTCGTCGCAACCATGTTCGCCGCCCGTCAGTTCGTGAACCACGGCCATGTGACCGTGAACGGCAACCGCGTGAACATCCCCTCTTACCGTGTTAAAGAGGGTGATGTGATCGAAGTGCGGGACCGTTCCAAGCAGATCGCAGTTCTTCTCGAGGCCGTGCAATTGGCCGAGCGGGACGTGCCCGATTACATTGACGCGGATCATTCGAAGATGAAGGCCACCTTTGTCCGTCAGCCCGGCCTGTCGGATGTGCCCTATCCGGTGATTATGGAACCGAACCTCGTGATCGAATTCTACGCGCAGAACTAAGCGTTCTGAAATGCAGCGAAGAGGCCGCGACGGGGAACCGCCGCGGCCTTTTCCTTTTGGTGCTGGTCAAGCCGGGGCACCAAAGCTAGAACCTCATGCGACACACGGGGAATGACATGACCAAGATCACGCCACAGCCGGGCATCATGGAAATCGCGCTCTACAGGAGTGGCGAGGCCGTGATTGCGGGCAAATCCGAGATCCTGAAACTCTCGGCCAATGAGAGCCCCTATGGCCCCTCGGACAAGGCCAAGGCTGCCTTTGCGCGCTCTGCGGCGACGCTGCACCGCTACCCCGGCACCGACCATGCCGACTTGCGCGGAGCCATTGCTGAGGTGCATGGGCTGGACCCCGAGCGCGTGATCTGTGGCGTGGGGTCGGATGAGGTATTGCAGTTCGTGGCGCAGGCCTATGCCGGGGCGGGGGACGAGGTGATCCACACGGAGCACGGCTTTGCCATGTATCCGATTCTGGCCCATGCGGTCGGCGCCACGCCGGTCTGTGTGGCCGAGCGTGACCGCATGGTGGATGTGGATGCGATTCTGGGTGCCTGCACGCCCCGGACTCGGATCGTGTTTATCGCCAACCCCGGCAATCCGACCGGCACCATTCTGCCCGAGGCGGAAGTGGCGCGGTTGGCGGATGGCGTGCCCGTGGGGGCCATTCTGGTGCTTGACGGGGCCTATACCGAGTTTGCCAAAGGCTATGACGGCGGTGTCGCACTGGTCGAGGCGCGCGACAATGTCATCATGACGCGCACCTTTTCCAAGGCTTATGGTCTGGGTGGGCTGCGGATCGGCTGGGGCTATGCGCAGAGCGCGATGATCGAGGTGCTGAACCGCATTCGCCAGCCTTTCAACCTCTCGCCCACGCAACTCGCCACCGCAGAGGCGGCGGTGCGGGATCAGGACTGGCTCAGCAAGGTGGTGAGCGACACGATGCGCAACCGCGCATGGTTGACCGAGGCCCTGCGCGAGACCGGCGTCGCGGTTGACGAGAGCCATGCCAATTTCGTGCTGGCGCGGTTTGCCTCGGATGACGAGGCCGCGGACTGTGATGCAGCGTTGCGCGCCGATGGGATCATCGTGCGCCGGGTGGGCGGCTATGGCTTTCCCGAAGGGTTGCGGATCACGGTGGGCGAGGAATCCGCCTGTCGCCGGGTCGCGCATGTGATCGGACAGTTCAAGGGGGTCCGGTGATGGCGCAGATCTATGACCGGGTGGCGCTGATCGGGCTGGGGCTGATTGCAAGTTCGATGTTCTGGGCGATGAAACGCGCGGGCGTGGCCGGAGAGGTGACGGGCTATGCGCGCTCATCTGACACGCGGGATGTGGCGCGCGAGATCGGCCTCTGTGATCGGGTGTGCGATAGCGCGGCTGAGGCGGCAGAGGGGGCCGATCTGGTGGTGCTCTGCGTGCCGGTGGGCGCGATGGGGGCGGTTGCCGCCGAGATCGCGGGCGCGCTCAAGCCCGGCGCCACGGTCAGCGATGTGGGATCGGTCAAGAAGGCCGTGATCGAAGCGGTCGGGCCGCAACTGCCCGAGGGGGTGCATTTCGTCCCCGCGCATCCGCTGGCGGGAACCGAACATTCGGGGCCACGTTCGGGCTTTGCCGAGCTTTTTGACAATCGTTGGTGTCTGATTGTGCCGCAGGAAGGCAGCGACCGGGCGGCGGTAGAACGGTTAGAGCGGTTCTGGCAGGCGCTTGGGTCGAACACCGATGAGATGGATGCCGAACATCACGATCTGGTGTTGGCGGTGACAAGCCATGCGCCGCACCTGATCGCCTATACGATGGTCGGCGTGGCCGACGATCTGCGCCGGGTCACCGACAGCGAGGTGATCAAGTATTCCGCCGCCGGGTTTCGGGATTTCACCCGGATTGCCGCGAGCGATCCAACCATGTGGCGCGATGTGTTTCTCAACAACAAGGAGGCGACATTGGAAATTCTGGGCCGCTTTACCGAGGAGCTCTTTGCGCTGCAACGCGCCATTCGCATCGGCGACGGGGAGCATCTGCACGCCTATTTCACCCGCACGCGCGCGATACGGCGGGGCATCATCGAGGCTGGGCAGGACACCGCCGCGCCGGATTTTGGACGGGCGACGAAGGCATGAGGCGCGCCGTTATGGGCATGGCGATGGGGCTGAGCCTGATCGCCTCGGGCTGCGGTCGCAGCGACAATGACGAGGTCAGCCGGGGCGGCGGGATTTGCGGTGATCCGGGGCTGGTGGGATCGGTTTCGGGGTTTCAGCATCACGAGGTGAATGGCTGTGGCGTGGACCGTGCGGTGCGGCTTGAATCTGTGCATGGCGTGCGGTTGAGCCAGGCCGCGACGCTGGATTGCCCGACGGCGCGTGCGCTCGGGAATTGGGTGAAGCGCAGTGCCAAGCCTGCCGTGGGGCGCATGGGGGGCGGTTTGACGGGGCTACAGGTTCCCGCGCATTACGTCTGCCGCACGCGCAACAGCCAGCCCGGTGCGCGCATCTCTGAGCATGGACGCGGCAAGGCAATCGACATTTCGGCGTTGAAGTTGAAGGATGGCTCGGAAATCTCGGTGCTGCGGGATTGGAATAGCGGGCACAAGGGGCGCATTCTCAAGCGCGTTCATGGCGAGGCCTGTGGGACATTCGGCACCGTGCTGGGGCCAAATTCGGACCGGCACCATCAGGACCATCTGCATTTCGACACCGCCAAACACGGCAACGGACCCTATTGCCGCTAGCTGTCAGGCTGGGATCACGCGCGGGGTGCGGCGGCGCAACAGGAGCGCATCCTTGATCCGGCCCTTGAGGCCACGCGGCGGCAGGATTTCGCGGTCGCGCTCGAACACAGCACCATTGAGGGCTGGATCGTGCCATAGCGCGAGCGCCGCCCCCCACCGCGCCGCCTGCGCCGGGTCAAGCCCATGAGGCACGCCCATGCGGGTGGCAAGCATGCCCGGCATCCAGTCGGTCAGCACAATGTCCGGAAAGCGGTCGGCGAGATCAGCCAGAAGCGCGCGCGTGAGGATGCGCCCTGCCCCTTTGGATACCGCATAGGCCGAGGAGGCGGGCAAGGGGGCCAGATCGGCGAAGGTCGAGACAGTGAGGATACGGCCAAAACCGGTCTCGACCATGCTGCCCAGTGCAAGCCGCGTGCAGGCCACTGTACCACCGAGATTGATCGCCATGGTTTCGGCGAAGCTCTCGGGTGTTTCATCGAGAAAATCGCGGCGTGGATAGATGGCGGCGTTGTTGATCAGCAGCGTCACCGGCGCGGTTTGGGTGATCTGAGCAAAGGCCGCGCGTAGGGATTGAGGGTCTGCGACATCGGCAGTGACGGGCGTGATCCGACCCGTGGGGTCCAGAGCGGCGGTCTCGGCGATTCCCTCGGGCGCACGGCCAAGGGCCACCACGCGCTGTCCCCGCGCCGCGAGTTCCACTGCGAGCGCGCGCCCCAGCCCACCGCCTGCGCCAGTGACAACTGCGATACCGTCCGAGAGCCTCATGTCGTGGCCTTTCTGCGGCGAGCGATCACCTCGGCCACGCGCAGCGCATTGGCAGCGATGGTGAGGCTCGGGTTGACGCCCATCGACGAGGGCATGAAGGAGGCATCCGCGACAAAGAGATTGTCCAGCCCATGCGCCCGGCACTCGGGGTCGAGCACGCTGGTCGCGGGATCGGTGCCGAACCGCAGCGTGCCGCAGGGGTGGCCAAAGTTCAACTCTGGCGTATGGGTCAGGAACAGTCGCCGATGCCCGCGCAGCCCCGCTCGGATGGCGCGGCGAAAGGCGCGGCGGCGGTTCAGGAGTTCGGAGTGGAGCGTGTAGGTAATGTCGATGGCATCGGGGGCTGTGCAGTCATAGGTGACGCGGTTCTCAGAGTATCCCAGATCCTCCATCAGCCCGACAAAGACCTGCGCCCGCCCCAATATGCGCGCCGCAAGGGCCGCAGGCAGGCGGGTGAGGTGGCGTAGGGGTCGGAGGTGACGCAGGGCGGAGCGGTCGAACATGCCGTTCAGCGTATGCACGATCGCGCCGTAACCTGCCGCGATGCCCATCGCCTGCACGGTGCCGAAGCGCTGCCCGTCGCGGTGGTAGAAATCGCGAAGCGAGATGGCCTTGCCCGGGCCATCCTCAGCCGTGCCGCGCGGCGGCCAGAGGGCGAAAATCTCGTTGAGGTGGAACATAAGGTTGCACCCCACGAGGCCGGAGCCATTGGCGCAGCCGTCGGGCCAGACCTCAGACGCGGAGGCCAAGAGCAGGCGGGGCGAGCCGAGCGCACCTGCGGCGAGCACGATCTGGGGCGCGGTGAGCGTGAAGGTTTCGCCGTCGCGCGCAACCTCGATATGGGTGATGCTGTGGGACGTACCGCAGAGGCGGCGCACCTCGGCACGGTCGAGAAGGGCGGCATTGCCGGTGGCAAGCGCCGGGTCCACCCCGGCAGAGCGACCATCCATCTTGCAGGGTTTGGGGCATTTGACGCCCAGGCACTCATGGCACCCCGGCAGATAGCGGATCGCGGCGTGCAGGCGGTAGGGGTGTAGCCCCACCGATTGCAGACTGCGCATGAGAGCGGCATCCACAGCCGAGAGTGGCGGCGCGGGCCGTAGGAAGGGGGCGGGCTCCGGCGAGAGCGGATCGGGGTCACCACAGATATGCAGGAGGTCTTCGGCCTCTGCATACCAGTCGCGCATCGCGTCAAAGCCCACGGGCCAACCGCCGGTGGGATGCGGGCGGGTCTCTGTCGCCTCAAGATCGTGGCGCTCGGGGCGTTCCAGCGTGGCGGCATAAAACACCGACGATCCGCCCACCCCGGCCCCGATGGGACCAAAGAATTCCGACGCGCGGCCATTGATCTGCGCGCGGATCGGGCCGGGCCAATAGCCGCGCAACTGTCGGGCGGTGGGATCGAACATTTCGGGATTGAGCCCCTGACGCTCGGATCGGTGGCCGGATGGGCCTTTCTCGATGAAGAGCACCTTGAGGCCCCGCTCGGCCAGCCTGCGTCCGATGAGGCCGCCGCCCATGCCGGTGCCGATGACGATCACGTCCCACTGGGAATTGCGGATCTCGGCGGTCATTGCGGGGCCTCGAAGACGGGGGCGAAGAGATCGCTGAGGGCGATGGCGGCGCGGTTGGTGAGGTGGTTGTTGTCGAAGTAAAGCGCTTGGCCGTCCTGCATCACGTCACAGGTGCTGGCATCGCAGAGGTGCTGCCACGGGTCTATGAGGGTGATCGCGCCGGAGTGGGCCAAGGCCATCAGCGGCGCCTCGGCATGGGCGGCGCGGGCAAGCGCCAGATCTCGGGGCACGCTGAGGCGGGTCGTGTCCTCGGGGCTCATGCGGCCATGCACCAGCGCACGGGCCACGGCGCGGGAATCGTAATCTGGCACCTCAGGCGGTTGGCGCAGGATGTAGATGCGGGGGAATTGCGGGGCGAGTTCGGCAATGGTGCGGGTGAGGGTCGCGTTGAAAAGCGTGTGTTGCGGCCCTTGGGGCAAGAGGCTGTCGGGCAGAGGCGCGAGGGTGATGCGATTGTGGGCGTCCAGCCCCACGCCCTGCCCTTCGGTGTAATAGGACCAGCGGCCGACGAGGAGGAGCGTGTGCAGGCTGTCTAATTGGGCAATGCCATCGCGGATGGTTTGATTGGCGCGGGTGCAGGCGGCATCCTGCGCCGGGGTGACGGCGGTTTCGGCCTTAGCCACGTCAAAGAGCGGCGGGCAGCCCGCGTGCCAGAGGATCAGCGCGGGGCGGTTCGCGGCGTGGGCGGCGGTCTCCAGCCCTTCCTTGATGGCGCGCAGGTGGCTGTCGCCCCAGATCAGCACCTCGGGCGCACCATCGGGGCCGATGGGACAGGTTTCCACCCCGGCAAGGGGGCCGGTGGTGGGGACGGTGCAGCGCGACCAGTCCTGATTGAAATCACCGGAGGCGGCGATATGGGTGCGCAATTCGGGGGCAAAGCGGGCGGGCAAGCCATCGCCGCGCCAAAGCAACAGGCCGACGGCCAGCAGCGCCAGTGAGGCCAGCGCTGTGCCCGAGACGAGCGCGCGGGTGCCGGCCTGTGTCTGGCGCACCGGGCGTTCGATATAGCGCCATGAGAGGGTGGAAAGGGCAAAGGCGAGGGTAAGCCAAGCCCCAGCCTCGACGGGGCCAGAGTAGCCATCGCGCCAGTAGGAGGAGAGCACGAAGACCGGCCAATGCCAGAGGTAGAGCGAATAGGAGATAAGGCCGATGAACACCGGCGCGGGGCGGGTCAAGGCGCGGTTGACGGGGTTGGCATCGCGTCCATTCATCAGGATCAGGAGCGTGCCTGCGACGGGCAGGATCGTCTGCCAGCCGGGAAATCCCTCGGCGCCGATCAGGGACACGGCGGTGAGGATCAGCGCCAGACCGGCCCATGAGAGCGCCGGGTGGAGGGCAAAGCGCCAGCCCCGTTCCTGCCCCGCAATGGCGAGAAGAACGCCTGCCAAAAGCTCCCACGCGCGGAAGGGGAAGAGGTAAAAGGCGCCTGAGGGCGAGCGGGGCGTGAGCCAGAGGCAGGCGGCGAACGAGAGCGCGGCGAGGGTCGCAAGGATCACCGGCAGCGTGGGCCGCCAGCGGGCGAGGGTGAGCAAAAGGAAGGGCAGGACGATGTAGAACTGTTCCTCGACCGCCAGCGACCATGTGTGCAAGAGCGGCTTTTCCTCGGATATGCCGTCGAAATACCCGGCTTCGCGGTAGAAATGGATATTCGAGAGATAGACCGTGGCGGCGATGAGGGATTTGCCGAATTCGCGGAATTCGAACGGCAAGAGGATGAGCCAGCCCATGATCAGCGTCGCCGCCGCCATGGCGAAATAGGCGGGGGCCAAGCGGCGCAGACGGCGCAGGTAGAACCGGGCAAGGCGGATGCGCCCGGTTTCGCGCAGGTCCGTCCAGAGGATGCCACCGATCAGAAAGCCGGAAATCACAAAGAAGATATCCACCCCGACAAAGCCGCCGGGGATGCCGGGCAGCCCGAAGTGGTAGAGCACGACCGACAGCACCGCGATGGCGCGCAGACCGTCGATTTCGGGGCGATAGGCGGCGGCGCTCATGCGGCAAAGACCTCTGGCAGCGGGGTCTTGGCCAGCAGGGCGTCATAGACGGTGCGGACCTGCCGCGCCTTGGCGGCCCAAGTGGCGTGCTCCAGCACCCAATCGCGGCCCGCCTGCCCCATGGCGGCCAATGTGGCGCGGTCTTGGGAGAGCGCATCCAGCGCCGTAGCAAAGCCTGCGATGATCTCGGTCCGGCTGCCCAAGGGCACCTTGACCCCGCGCGATGCTGTGACCAATTCGCCGGGGCCTGCGTAATCGACGATGAGCGGCGGCACGCCCAAGGCCATCGCCTCGAGCACCACGCCGCCGCCGAATTCACGGATCGAGGGGAAGGCGAAGAGGTGGCAGGTGGCCAGCACATCCTGCACACGGGCATGGTCCAACCAGCCGTGAAAGGTGATGTGCCCGGCCACGCCCAAGGCTTCGGCCTGCGCGCGCAGGGTGGGCATCATCGGCCCGTCGCCCACCAGATCAAGATGCAGACGCCCGGCGCGCAGGAGGGGCGCTGCGGCCTCGATCAGCATGTCCGGGCCTTTGTAGGGCACCAACCGCCCGACGAAGGCCGCATGCAGGGGACCATCCGGCGCAGGCGTGGCGATGTGGGAAAAGCGGATGGGATCAATCGCGTTTTCGGGCAGATAGACGGTTTTGGCGCGGGCAAAGCTGGGCATTTCGCCTTGGGTGTGGCGCGAGCCTGCGAGGATGGCAGCGGCGTGGCGCAGGGTTGCGGTGCGGCCCGGCAGTGCCTTGTAGGCGCTGCGCAGGTAGCTGAGATATTCGCGCTCGCGCCGCCGCTCGGCGTCAAAGCCTGCGGGCCACGGCACGCCGCCATTCAGCGGCCCAAGCACAAAGGGGACGCCCGCGCGGGCGCATTTGCCCGCCAGCGACGAGGAAATCGTCGGGCTGAGCGGGGTGATGCGGTGGACGATGTCATAGCACCCGGAGCGGATGGCATCGCCAAACTGTCGCCACACAAGGTGCTCGAACCACGGATAGCTCATGGCGTTGATCAGTTGCAGCGTCGTCCAGCCCCTGCCCTGCCCCATGCGCAGCCGCTCGCCAAGCGCCCAGAGGGGGCGGGCAATCGCCTCGGAATCGATGGCGGTGAAGTCCTGCCCCTCGATCAGCCCCGCGCGCAGGAATGCGTCGCGGTTGCGAACCTGCGTGACGATATGCACCTCGGCCACCTCGCGCAGCGCGGTGGCCAGAGACCAGCCCACCAGCGGCACGCTGACCCATTCGGGATTGGCGGCCTCGGCAATGGCCAGCACGCGGGGGCGGGTCATCAGGGGTGTCTCACATGATCGGGCGCCAGCCCAGCGGGCGGCGGCGAGCTGTCACGGGGTGCTGGTGGCGCGCCGCCTCGGCCAGCCCCAGCACCGCCCCGGCAAAAAGCCATGTCAGCGGCGTGAGCGTGGCATTGGGCAGCATGTCGATCAGATTGATCGCGAGCAAGAGCACCACTGGCCCGATCAGACGCACATGGGCGGCATTGCCCAGACGGCGGCTATAGTGCCACAGCATCAGGACAGGCAGGGTGATGAGACCGAATTCGGCCAGATAGCCGACCCAGCCGAAAATACCGATGAGGATGATCCAGCGCCCGTCCGTTACGGTCTCGATCACGCCGGTGACGGGATTGAGGATATGGTTGCGTCCCCAACTGCCCCAGCCAAACAGCGGCTTTTCAAGGGCGCGTTCCATCAGAATATCCTCGTTATCGAGGCGGAATCGCAGGGAATTGGCGCGTTCAGGGTCAACTTTGCCTGCCTGTTCGAGAATCCAGTCGACCGGGATCAATCCCGCCCCCTTGAGCACCGGATAGCTGATGGCCATCACGGCCATGACCCCTGCGATGCGGATTTGCATCCGAGTGGGCAGGAACAGCGCGAGTGGTGCCAGATAGACGCCATACATCAGCGAGCCCAGCGATTTACAGAGCACCAGAACGCCACCGAGATAGAGCGCCGCCAAGAGGTAGAAGACGCGGCGCCGCACATCCGCTTCGCGCGCGAGCGCGAGCGCGCAAGTCATCGCCATGACAGTGAAAAACGCGACCCAAAGACCATGATACATAAAGACGATGGGCCGGAACCCGCCCGAGCGCATCATCTGCTCAAAACTGTGCTGGAAATAGCCATAGATCCAGATGTTGAGCTGTGGCGAGAGCCGGACTTCAAGCAGCATGGGCAGGGAATAGATCAGCCCGCCCAGCATCAGGGCCATCACCAGTTCGCGAAGCCCCTCTGGCGTGGCCAGATGCTGCCGCGCGAGGAGAAATGGCAAGAGTAGGATGAATTGCAAGAGGACGAGCGCCACCATATCCTTGAGCCCCAGCGAAGGCAGGCCGATGCGCCCATAGAACACCGGGTCGCCATTGGTGAGGACCGTGGCCACGGGGCTGAGGACAAAGAGTGCGACGAGGACACGCCCCGGCAAGCTCTGCGGCAGGAGCGGCACACGGCGGCCCGCGTGAATGAGGCAAATGACAAAGGTGGCAAGGCTGGGCAGCGATTCCTTGGTCAAGGGCGGCATCAGGGGGAAATCAAAGGCGGCGGGCGGCGGCGGCAGGACCATATAGGCGCCCAGGAGCGACCAGATCAAAGCGCGCTCGATCGGCCACCACCGGAACATCGCCAGCGTGATCAGCGGCCAAGCCGCAAGCATCAGATAGGCCGTAGCATTGGGCATGACGCGCCGGGCACCTCGTTGACTGTTTCGCCGGTCTTGCCGCAGAGTGCGGCACGACCCTCAGGGGCCGCCTAGCAGGGCCAGCCTAAGTGCCAAAGCCCATGAATTTCAACAATTTCGCGATTTTACGACGGGATTTTGGCCGCGAGGTGCATCAATGCGCCAGTCCGGGGCCAATTGTCCCGCGCGAGAGCAGTTCCCGCGCGGGCAATCGGTGCAGTCGCTTAACAGCCGGTGCCGGTGAGAACCACGCGGAAGGTGCAAGCCATGACGCGCAGGTCAGTCCAGAGCGACAACTCGGTCAGATACTTTGTATCAAATTGCGCGCGGGCAGCAAAACTGCTCTCGTTGCGCACGGAAATCTGCCAGTAGCCCGTGATGCCAGGGCGCAGGGCATAGTAGCCGCGACCGGGATAGAGCGCCTTTTGGCAGGGCATCATCGGGCGCGGGCCGACGATGGACATATCGCCAATCAGCACGTTCCACAGTTGCGGCAACTCATCAAACGATGTCTTGCGGATTAGCCGACCGATCCGGGTGATCCGCGGGTCGTGACGTAGTTTCTGATGTTGGTCCCACTCCAAACGACGCGCAGGATTGGCTGCGAGGTAGCTCTCGAGGAGCGCGTCGGCGTTGACGACCATGCTGCGGAGTTTCCACATCCGGAAGATTCGTCCATTCTTGCCAACACGGTCTTGGGCGTAGAACGGCGGCGCCCCATCACGGGCGATGAGAACCGCCAAAATCGCCACGATAATCAGCACGGGTGGTGCGACGATCAGAACAATAGCGACGTCCAAAACACCCTTGAAAATGACCGAATAGATCTGAGATCGTTTCGGTGTGATCGAAGAACTTTGAATAAAGTCCGCGTCCTTCTGGCGCAATGGCACCGGAACTGTTTGAAACGACATGGCAGCACTCCCCAGAAGCTCTAAACCCAACTAACCGTTTAAACGTCACACATGAGCCCGTTATTTTTCAGTTCGCCGCATCGAGTGACAAACCAGTCTCAAATATGCCCGAAATGTGGCACAACTCGTGCAACATTTCGGCATGCTCGGATACACGTAATCCAACACACTATGCATATGACTTCGGTCAGGCTTACTCACCCCATGAAGATAACAGGCCAATGCCCCCACTGCCTGTCAGCCCAAGATTTTATAGGTATTAAGCTAACTTGATTGAAAATGCTCTCTTGTCTTGAGCAAGTCAATGACCTCAGGAAAATACAACCCTGACGTGTAATGCCCTTAGAGGGTAGCCTGTCGCTGATTGCAATCAGACCGTGAGTGTCCAAATTCTGCCGCAAAGACCCACGTCATCTTTCGTCACCTGTGGCCACTTTTGGCCACATTTTAACCACAAATCCAACCCTCCACTCTTGGCATCACACGAAGAGAACCAGGGCTCTTTCAGGCGCATTGTCCCGACACCCGAAACAACGCTTCGATATGAAGACGATTGCCATCCATCTCGGGCAAAATGCCGGACTCGGTCGCAGGGGAATATCGCGAGATGGGATACGACCTCGCCCCACTCGCGGGAAATGCGTCGGGAGCGGCCAGACGACGGGGGTCAAACAGAGCTCCGCCACAATTATGACACGTTTAAGGAGAGCGGCCTTGCCCGCTCGACGCGACGATCGCGGTGGCTACGCGTCATTTGCCACCGAATCACTCAAAGAATCGCCGGCCAGAGTCGCGCATTTGACAGAAAAATGCCGCCCGGCGGAACCGGACGGCGGATCATTGGGACTATGCGTAAATCAGGCGCGCACGAGCGCCTCATAGGCCTGAGAGACCTCTTGGGTCATCGCACCCACGTCGAACGTGTACGCCCCGATCTGACCCACAGGCGTCACCTCGGCGGCAGAGCCAGTGAGCCAGCACTGTTCGAACCCTTCAAGTTCCTCGGGCATGATGTGGCGTTCATGCACCTTGATCTGACGGTCCTTGAGCATGCCGATCACGGTCTGACGGGTGAGGCCGTTTAGGATCGCGTCGGGCAGCGGTGTGTGCACCTCGCCATCCTTGACGAAGAAGATGTTGGCCCCCGTCGCCTCGGCGACATAGCCGCGATAGTCGAGGAACATGGCATCCGAACAGCCCTTGGCCTCGGCGGCGTGTTTGGACATGGTGCAGATCATGTAGAGACCGGCGGCCTTGGCAGCGACGGGGATTGTCTCGGGGCTGGGGCGCTTCCATTTGGCGATGTCGAGCTTTGCGCCTTTCATCTTGGCATCCCCATAGTAATTGCCCCATTCCCACGCGGTCACAGCCATGCGAATTGGATTGCGCGCGGCGGCCACGCCCATGTCGAGGCCAGCACCGCGAAAGGCGACGACGCGCACATAGGCATTGGTTAACCCATTTGCGTCGAGGACCGCACGCTTGGCAGCTTCGATTTCATCCACCGTGTAGGGGATTGCCATATCCATGAGTTCGCCCGATTTCAGCAGGCGTTCGGAATGGGCGCGGCTCTTGAATACTTTGCCGTCATAGCAGCGCTCGCCTTCAAAGACCGAACTGGCATAATGGAGCGCATGTGTCAGGATATGCACATTGGCGTCGCGCCATTCCACAAGTTTGCCATCCATCCAGATTTTGCCGTCACGATCATCATAGCCAGACATTTTCTGCTTCCTCTTAGCATGGTTTGCATTTATTGCGCAAAATATGTCCACCTCGGACATAAAATTGCGCAAAAACTGACATTCGCTAGCAGTTTGATCTTGGAATGTCAACAAAGCTGACTTAATGTGAAATACAAGGCGCGTAGATTGTGAACGGAGCGTGGGCATGGCCGAAATGCATGGCGGCGAAAACCTGTTGTTTCTCACGGATGAGCAGTTGCGTCAGGGCATTGAGGCAATGTTTTTTGCCTATCGCGGGTTCACCGCCGATCCCGACCGCATTCTGGCAACGATGGCCTATGGCCGGGCGCATCATCGGGCGATTCATTTCATCGCCCGCAGCCCCGGAACCACGGTGAACAACCTTCTCGCAATCCTTGGTGTGACCAAGCAATCGCTCAACCGGGTGTTGCGGACGCTTATCGAGGACGGGCTGGTCGAGAGCCGCGTCGGCACCACCGACAAGCGCGAGCGTCACCTGACGCTGACTGAGTCTGGGGCCGCTCTGGAACGTAAACTGTCGGATGCACAGCGCGCACGGATGCGCGCCGCCTATCGCGCTGCCGGGCCACAGGCCGTTGCGGGATTTCGTCAAGTGCTTGAGGCAATGATGGAACCTGACCTGCGCCGCCGCTATCACGCCATTCGGGAGACTGACACATGACCGAGCCCGCCCCTCATCTGCTGATTGTCGATGACGACGAGCGTATTCGCGGCCTCTTGCGCAAATTTCTGATGCGGCATGGATTTCTGGTGTCGGTCGCGCGGGATGCGGGGCATGCCCGCCGGGTGCTGGCGGGGTTGGATTTCGACCTCATCGTGATGGATGTGATGATGCCGGGCGAGAGCGGGGTCGAGTTGACCCGCGCTCTGCGCGAGACGCATACGACACCCATCCTGCTGCTCACCGCCAAGGGCGAGACACCGGACCGGATCGAGGGGCTGGAGGCGGGGGCGGATGATTACCTGCCCAAACCGTTCGAGCCGAAGGAGTTGTTGCTCAGGATCAATGCAATCCTGCGGCGGATGCCCGAGCCGGAGCCGGAGCAGACACAACCTAAGATCGTGCATATGGGCCCCGTGCGCTATGATATCGAGCGCGCCGAATTGAGCCGTAGCGGTCTGCCGGTCCGTCTGACCGCCACCGAAGTGCAGTTGATGCGGATCTTTGCCGAGAACCTGCGCAAGCCGGTGAGCCGTACCAAGCTGGTTGAGGATTTGGGCCGTGATGGCGGACAGGCACAGGAGCGTGCGGTCGATGTGCAGATCACCCGGTTGCGCCGCAAGATCGAGAGCGACCCCAAGCAGCCGCGCTATCTGCAAACCGTGCGCGGAGAGGGCTATATGCTCGCGTGCGACTGAGGGGTGGGGCGCGCGACACATTCCGAAATCACGATGTTTGCACGCATAAGTGACTGGATGAAACCAAACAACCGTTGAGTGTGTGGCACCTGCGTGAAAGGCTCTGGCTGTTGGCACCGGCAACCGGGCAACAGAGGTATTTTCGCAGGAGAACCGCACATGATCTTTACCATGAAGGCAAGAGGCCTGGCCGCGCTGACCGCCACCGCTCTGATGCTGACAGGCGGGGCGATGGCCGCGCCCGTGGCTGTCACCGCCGTGATGGATCCGCAAGAGCAAATGCGTTTCGAGATGGGCGACGGCACGCCGCATTTCGTCCTCGCCGTGCGTCGCGAAGGCGTGTCCGAGGGCGAGGGTGTGCTGGCCGGGGCCAAGGTCACGGAATTCGGCTGGCATGACATTCAGCCGCCCTTGGGGGGCGATCCACGCGGCTATCTGCGGTTCGAGGCCGAGAACGGCGATGTGGCGATTATCAAGTTCACCGTGCGCGCGGTATTCATGAAAGGTGCGGACAAGCCCGCCTTGCATGATGACGGATTTTGGGAGTTGGTCAGCGGCACTGGACAATTCGCGGACAAGCGCGGGGTTGGCGCGCTCAAGATCGAACCGGCGGGCGATCCCAAGCGGCTTTTCTCCCTGACGGGCGAGATTGGCGAGAAGCCCTGAGCGAACAGAGGCGTAGGGGGCACGCCCCCCTCCGCCCCAAGGTGTTTTGGTCAAAGCTCGCCGGGGCCAAGTGGCCTTGCGGCACGTGACCCTCTTGATAGAGCGGCTGCGGCACTGTATCTGCGGTGCATGACACGGGTTTTCGACATGGATGATCGCGCGCGCCTGCCCTGGAGGTTTTTCGGGGCGATGTGCAGCATAACCGCGCGCCTATGAGGCGCGCCGCCTTTTCGTGACGTCTCTTAGCCAATCCAACCAGCAAAACGGGAGAGGACGCATGTCCCCCAAGACACTCTATGACAAGATATGGGATGCCCATGTGGCCCATGAGGCCGAAGATGGCACCTGCCTTCTGTATATTGACCGTCACCTCGTGCATGAGGTGACGAGCCCACAAGCCTTTGAAGGGTTGCGTATGGCGGGGCGCGCGGTACATGCGCCCGACAAGACCATTGCCGTGCCGGATCACAACGTGCCGACCACGCTGGACCGCGCCAAGGGAATCGAGAATGAAGAAAGCCGCATTCAGGTCGAGGCGCTGGACAAGAATGCCAAGGATTTTGGTATTCATTACTACCCGGTGTCGGATGTACGTCAGGGCATCGTGCATATTGTCGGGCCTGAGCAAGGCTGGACCCTGCCCGGCATGACCGTGGTTTGCGGCGACAGCCACACTGCCACGCATGGTGCCTTTGGCGCGCTCGCGCATGGCATCGGCACGTCTGAGGTCGAGCATGTGCTGGCGACGCAGACGCTCATTCAGCGCAAGGGCAAGAACATGAAGGTCGAGATCACCGGCAAGCTGCGCCCCGGTGTGACCGCCAAGGACATCACCCTGTCGGTGATCGGCGAGACCGGCACCGCAGGCGGCACCGGCTATGTGATCGAATATTGTGGTGAGGCCATTCGCGATCTGAGCATGGAAGGCCGCATGACGGTCTGCAACATGGCGATTGAGGGCGGTGCGCGCGCAGGCCTGATCGCGCCAGATGAAAAGACGTTTGAGTATGTCAAAGGTCGCCCGCATGCGCCCAAGGGCGCGCAGTGGGAAGCGGCGCTCAACTGGTGGAAAACGCTCTATTCCGATGATGACGCGCATTGGGACAAGGTGGTGACACTCAAGGGCGAGGATATTGCCCCTGTGGTCACATGGGGCACCAGCCCCGAGGACGTTTTGCCGATCACCGCAAGCGTGCCTGCGCCTGAGGATTTCAAGGGTGGCAAGGTCGATGCGGTCAAGCGCGCGTTGGAGTATATGGGCCTCAAACCCGGTCAGAAGCTGAGTGATGTGGAGATCGACACAGTCTTTATCGGCTCCTGCACCAATGGCCGGATCGAGGATCTGCGCGCGGCGGCGGCAATCCTGAAGGGCAAGAAGGTCAAGGCGGGCTTGCGCGCCATGATCGTGCCGGGCTCTGGTCTTGTGCGTGCTCAGGCCGAGGAAGAGGGGCTGGCGGATATCTTTATCGAGGCCGGATTTGAATGGCGTCTTGCGGGCTGTTCGATGTGTCTGGCGATGAACCCGGATCAGTTGTCACCGGGAGAGCGCTGTGCGGCAACGTCGAACCGCAATTTCGAGGGTCGTCAGGGCCGCGGCGGGCGCACGCACCTCATGAGCCCTGCCATGGCGGCGGCGGCGGCGATCACCGGCAAGCTGACAGATGTCCGGGAGATGATGTGATGGCAGGAAACTGGCCGATAAGGTCAGATCTCGTGCCGCATGTTACACGTTCAAGGCTTCGATCCCTGCGAGCCATCCGGCTTCAGGGATCGCAAGTGCTGACGCGATCCATAGGCCCAAATGGCATTCACAAAGATCAAAGCAATCCCAGACAGTTCGAGCGCCCAGTTCATGCGGACGTTTGCCACGGTCATGCCGATGATCCTGTCGAAATGGTGAAATCCAACTGCGCGGATGGCGATGAAGGTCAGCAGAATTCCAAGGCCGCACAGCGCTATGCCGATACGACCGAGATGGCGACGCAATCTGACGAGAGCGATCACCATGATTGCGACGCTAGCGGCCAGCAGTGCGAGGATGAAGCCAAACTGGACCGAGCCTCGGTTTTCGTACCACCCTTGCATTTGGGAAATACAGCGGCCCGTGGCCGTGAGTGCGGATTGCAGATCAAGCTGTTTGTTCACAGCGAGAAAGAGCAAGACAATGGACAGAATTGTCCAGAACCGACGGTCCTGCACACGGACCCGCGCAGTTGCAAAGCAAAGAAATCCCGTAACCGCGTAACCGCCAACAGTAATCCAACCCATGACGGATGGGTCGCCAATGCGCGGCGACCAGCGATGCGAGATGCAATCATAAAGCGTCGCGATGTCAATCATGTCCATGGGATGAGGTTACACATGTCTGCTTGTTTGCCAATAACGGAAAGCCGGATCGACGGGCTTGGCCGAGGATAGGAGAATAGAATGGAAAAGTTTGAGAAACTCAGCGGTATTGCCGCCCCCCTGCCCCTGATCAATGTCGATACCGATATGATCATCCCCAAGCAGTTTCTGAAGACCATCAAGCGGTCCGGTTTGGGCGTCAACCTCTTTGATGAGATGCGCTATGATGATGACGGCAAGGAGATCCCTGAGTTCGTGCTGAACAAGCCGCAGTATCGCGACGCGCAAATTCTGGTCGCGGGCGATAATTTCGGCTGTGGATCAAGCCGCGAGCATGCGCCTTGGGCGATCAAGGACTTTGGTATCCGCTGCGTCATTGCGCCGAGCTATGCCGACATCTTTTACAACAACTGCTTCAAGAACGGCATCCTGCCCATTGCCCTACCGCAGGATCAGGTCGATGTGCTGATGAAAGAGGCCGAGAAGGGCGCCAATGCGCGCATCGAGGTCGATCTCGAGGCACAGACGGTGTCGACATCGGAGGGGGTGGTATTCGCCTTTGAAGTCGATGCGTTCAAGAAACACTGCTTGCTCGAAGGGTTGGACGATATCGGTCTGACACTCGAAAAGGCGAGTGCCATTGAAGCGTTTGAATCGAGCGCAGCACAGGCGCGCCCCTGGGTCTGACCAAGACTGGGGAAGACATGGAAGCGTCGCGGGCTTGCTCGCGGCGCTTTCTCTTTGACCAGCCCCTCTTGTGGTGCCTTGGGTGAAATCCACAAGATACAGTGTTTACAGCATCTTAGGTCACAAAGCTGCTGCAAGTTTGATGCAATCCTGCACCAGTTGCACCCTCAATCGGCCTTAAATCTTTCTTCTTATTAACCAAAGGCTTGTGGTGAAGGGTGAAAGAAGGCAAAAATTGGGCAAGATTGAGGCAGCCCGCCACAAAGCGCGGGACCAAGTTGGCACAAGGGCGCGGCACTGTACCGCGACCGACCAAGTTGTAGGGGAACGGGCAGTGTTTTCACTGATTCCAGGCGCGCTTGCGCGGGCGATGCTTATTGTAATTCTGGTGGCAACACCCTCTCTTGTCGTGCCATCGACAGGGGCGGACACGGCGCAGATCGTGATCGTCTTGTCGTTACTCGCGGGGTTCATGACCTTTATCGAATATTACGGCAAGTATCCCAGCATCATCGAATTCCGCTTTGCGCCGCCGTTAAACCGGTGCAAGTTCTTTGCCTTGGCGGCCATTCTGTTTTCACTGTCGATGATCGTGCGCGGAACGACCGATCCGACTGGATGGACTGACGGGTTGACGCAGTTTGGGCGTGGTTTGGGCGAAGCGATTGATTTTCCCTATTCCCCCGTGCGTCTGGTTGTACTGATGATGCCAGCCAATGCCGATGTCGCCCTGATCGACATGGTGCGGATTGCCTCGGGTATTTCCTATACGTTCTCGCTGGCGATGATCCTATATTTCGTGACGCTGGTGCGGTTTTTGGGATGGCCTGCGCGTTCGGGTGCATTCAACGTCTGGGTCAACCTGCCGCTGTTTGACCCCACTGGAGGTGGCGATGTGCTGCACCGCTTGCGCCGGGATGCGGGTCTTAACATTGTATTAGGATCTTTGCTGCCATTCTTGATCCCGGCGGCGGTCCGTGCCGCCTCGAACGCGATAGACCCGATCTCCATCGCGAACCCGCAAACCTTGATCTGGACGATGACCGCATGGGCCTTTCTTCCTGCCAGCATGTTCATGCGCGGGATCGCGATGAGCCGGATCGCCGATATGATCGAGGACAAGCGCCGCCGTGCCTATGCCGAAGGCGATGCAATGACCGGCAAAGGGTTGCAAAGCGCCTGATTGCGGCGGTGCTGGTGCTGGCGTTCTGCACCCTGCCCGCGCACTCCGAGACCCTGCGTCTTGCAAGTTGGAATGTGAAACTGGACCGCGCCGGACCGGGGCTGCTCTTGCGGGATATTCTGTCAGGGAGCGATCCGCAGATCGAGGCCGTGGCAGGGGTGCTGTTGGTCGTTCGGCCCGACATTCTAGTGTTGCAAGGTGTCGATCACGACCTTGATTTGCTTGCCGTCAAAGCATTGCGGGACCGGATCGCGCAGGGCGGCGGGCCGCGATATGATCATCTCTTTGCGCCCCGCCCCAATAGTGGGATGGCAACGGCGCTCGATATGGATGGCGACGGGCGACGTGGCGGGCCACGCGATGCGCAGGGGTATGGCGACTTTGCGGGTCAGGGCGGCATGGCGCTCTTGTCGCGCTATCCTGTGGATCAGACTGAAGCGCAGGATTTCAGCACGCTCTTATGGCGCGACCTACCCGGCGCGCTCTTGCCGGTGCGGGATGGCCTGCCGTTTCCCTCAGAGGCCGCGCAGGCGGTGCAACGGTTGTCGTCCAATGGACATTGGATAGTGCCGGTGATGCTCGCATCGGGACCGATGCTTGTGATGACATTTCACGCCACACCGCCGGTGTTTGACGGGCCGGAGGATTTGAACGGGCGGCGCAACCATGATGAAATCCGGTTCTGGCAGCTTTACTTTGATGGGGTGTTCGGGCCGCCGCCACAGGGGCGCTTCGTGCTGATGGGCGATGCCAACCTGGACCCCGAGGCCAGTGACGGGCAGCACCAAGCGATCCATGATCTGCTGGCCGATCCACGCCTGCAAGATCCGCGCCCGATGCGCCCCGAACCGGGGCCGGATGCCATGCGCCTGCACACCGTCCATTGGCCACCGCCCGGCCCTGGCGCACGGCGGGTGTCCTATATCCTGCCCTCTCGTGATCTCAACGTGGCAGGCGCGGGCGTGCATTGGCCGCCCGAGGACACGCCAGAGGGGGATTTGGCGGCCACGGCCAGCCCTCATCGTTTGGTGTGGGTCGATCTGAGTCTGCCGTAACTTCGGGGTTTCTTGACCATTCCAGGGCTTGCGTATAGGCCAACGGGCAACAGCAAATGCAACCCGAGGAAACGCCCCATGAGCAACCCATCGCTTCTTATTCTGCCCGGTGACGGGATCGGCCCCGAGGTCATGACCGAAGTGGTCAAGATCATCGACTGGTACGGGGCCAAGCGGGGGCTGGCGTTTGACGTGTCCGAGGATCTGGTGGGCGGGGCCGCCTATGACAAGCACGGGGTCCCGCTGCATGACGACACGATGGCGAAGGCGCAAGAGGTCGATGCCGTGCTCTTGGGCGCCGTGGGCGGGCCGAAATACGACAGCCTCGATTTCAGCGTCAAGCCCGAGCGCGGCCTCTTGCGGCTGCGCAAGGAAATGGACCTCTTTGCCAACTTGCGCCCGGCGCAATGCTTTGACGCGCTGGCGGATTTTTCCAGCCTCAAGCGCGATGTGGTGGCCGGTCTCGACATCATGATCGTGCGCGAATTGACGTCTGGCATCTATTTCGGCGAGCCGCGCGGCATTTTCACCGAAGGCAACGAGCGCGTGGGCATCAACACGCAGCGCTACACCGAGAGCGAGATCGACCGCGTGGCGCGCGCTGCGTTCGAGCTGGCGCGCAAGCGGGGCAACCGGGTCTGCTCGATGGAAAAGGCCAATGTGATGGAATCCGGCGTGCTCTGGCGCGAGGTCGTGCAAAAGGTGCATGACGCGGATTACCCCGATGTGGAGCTGAGCCACATGTATGCTGACAACGGGGCCATGCAGCTTGTCCGCGCGCCCAAGCAATTCGACGTGATCGTGACCGACAACCTCTTTGGTGACGTGCTCAGCGACTGCGCGGCGATGCTGACCGGCTCTTTGGGCATGCTGCCCTCGGCCTCGCTTGGTCTGCCGATGGCCAATGGTCGGCCCAAGGCGCTCTATGAGCCGGTGCATGGCTCTGCCCCCGATATTGCCGGTCAGGGCAAGGCCAATCCGATCGCCTGTATCCTGAGCTTTGCCATGGCGCTGCGCTATTCCTTTGATCAGGGGGATGAAGCGACGCGGTTGGAGAAGGCCGTGGAACAGGTGCTCGCCGATGGGCTGCGCACCGCTGACCTCTTGGGCGAAGAGGGTGTGACGCCGGTGTCTACCTCGCAAATGGGCGATGCGATTGTGGCGGCGCTTGACGCGAGTCTCTGAGACGAAGTTGGTTAAAGCTCGAGAGGCCCGCGAATGTCGCGGGCCTTTTTCGTTGGGCGAACGCACATTCTTTGGTTCGCACAAAACAAAGGTTGCCATTATTTAAGAAAGAGAGATCGGCAGTCATCGCCCGCGCGGAATCAAGCCCGAAGGGCGCCGCGCGATCGCTGGGCCGTCCCGCAGCCTAACGACCGCGCGGTTTCGCTTAGGGTTCCTGCACCGTTCAAGCCGAAACAAAACCGCAGGGGAAGACCCCGGCGGCTCGCACTCGTCACCTGCGTCTACTCAGAAAAACCCGAGCTTGTTGGGGTTGTAGCTGACCAGCATGTTCTTGGTCTGCTGGTAATGGTCCAGCATCATCTTGTGATTTTCGCGCCCGATGCCGGACTGTTTGTAGCCGCCAAAGGCCGCATGAGCCGGGTAGGCGTGGTAATTGTTGACCCAGACGCGGCCCGCCTCGACAGCGCGGCCAAAGCGGTAGGCCCGTGTGCCATCGCGGGTCCAGACACCGGCACCAAGGCCGTACATCGTGTCATTGGCGATGGCGAGCGCCTCGGCCTCGTCCTTGAAGGTCGTCACGCTGACAACCGGCCCAAAGATTTCCTCCTGGAACACGCGCATCTTGTTGTGCCCCTTGAGGATGGTGGGCTGGATGTAATAGCCGCCCGCAATCTCGCCGTTGAAGCGTGCAGCGTCGCCGCCCACCAGCACTTCGGCCCCCTCTTCCACCCCGATGGTGAAATAGGACATGATCTTGTCGAATTGCTGTTGGCTGGCCTGTGCGCCGACCATCGTGTTCATCTCGCGCGGGTCGCCCTGCTGGATCGCCTTCACGCGGGCGATGCAGCGCGCGATGAATTCCTCGTAGATGTCTTCTTGAATCAGCGCGCGGCTGGGGCAGGTGCAGACCTCGCCCTGATTGAAGGCAAAGAGAACAAAGCCCTCGACCGCCTTGTCGAGAAAGGCGTCATCGGCGGCCATCACATCCGAAAAGAAGATATTGGGGGATTTGCCGCCCAGTTCCAGCGTGACGGGAATGAGGTTTTCAGTGGCGGCCTGCATTATCTTGCGGCCCGTCGCGGTCGAGCCGGTAAAGGCGATCTTGGCGATCCGGGTTGAGCGGGCGAGCGGCGAGCCCACTTCGGCCCCCATGCCGTTGACGATGTTCAAGACACCCGCGGGCAGCAGATCGGCGATGAGTTCAGCCAGCACCATGATCGCGGCGGGCGTTTGCTCGGCCGGTTTCAGCACGATGCAATTGCCTGCGGCGAGGGCCGGGGCAAGTTTCCAGGCCGCCATCAGGATCGAGAAGTTCCACGGGATGATCTGGCCCACAACGCCCAAGGGTTCGTGGAAATGATAGGCGACCGTGTCATTGTCGATCTCGGACATGGTGCCCTCTTGCCCGCGCAGGACACCCGCGAAATAGCGGAAATGGTCGATGGCAAGCGGGATGTCGGCAAATGTGGTCTCGCGGATGGGCTTGCCATTGTCCCAGGTCTCGGCCTGCGCCAGAAGGTCGAGATTGGCCTCGAGCACATCGGCGATCTTGAGCAGGGTGTTGGAGCGCTCGGTTGCAGAGGTACGTCCCCACGCTTCGCGCGCGGCATGGGCGGCATCAAGCGCCAGTTCCACATCCATCGCGTCAGAGCGGGCGACCTCGCAGACCACTTCGCCGGTGATGGGTGTGACATTGTCAAAATAGCGCCCATTCACGGGGGGCACGAATGTGCCGCCGATGAAATTGTCATAGCGCGTCTTGAAGGGCGAGGCATAGCTGCCCGCGACTTGGGTCATCTCGTTCATTGGGGTTCCTCCGTTGCCCCCGGTCCTCCGCCGGGAATAACCAGAGAATGCGCCCTGCCCCATGTGCCGTCACCGGGGGGGCGCGCGGTGCATGAGGCAACCTGTCTCAGGACTGAGACACATCAATGCAGATTTTCACCGATCCCCAGCCGTTTCATCCGGCGATAGAGTGTGGCGCGCCCGATACCCAAGGCGCGGGCGGCCTCGGACACATTGCCAGAGGCGCGCGTGAGGGCACGAATCACCGCTGCCCGCTCGGCCCGTTCAAAGCCGCTGGGGCCGTCGTCGCGGCCAAAGATGTCAGAGGCGGGAATGGGGCGGATCGGGCCGATGGCCCCCAGATTGAACGCCTTGCGCGCGGCACGGGTGGCGCCTACGACGATGTCATCGGCATCGACCGCCAGCAGCATCGCCGCCTCGGTCTCGTCATGGTCGGCATAGAGGATGCGGGCGCGTGGATGGGCGGCGCGGAAATTGTCGGCCTCGATCTGGCGGGCGGTCTGGGCCACCATCGCAGCAATCAGGCGGTTGAACGCCTCGGTCTGATCGACGCGGGCCGAGGACACATCGAGCGCACCGATGATGCGCCCGTCGGCGCCATAGATCGGCGCATCCATACAGCTCATCGCGGTGTTGCGGGCGAGAAAATGCTCATCGCGGTGGATGATCACGCGACGATCCTCGGCGATGCAGGTGCCGATCCCATTGGTGCCCTCTGCCGCCTCGGACCAATCGGCCCCTTGCCAGAGTCCCCAGTCCTGAAAGATCGCGGCGTCACCCTGAGCGCAGCGTTGATCGAGCACGACACCTTCGGCATCGGTCAAGAGCACGGCGCAGCCGGAATGCCCGACGAGACCGAATAGCTGGTCGAGTTTGGGGGCGGCCACCTGAAGGAATTGCGCATGGTCGCTCTGCCGAACCAGAAGATTGCGGGCATCAACCCGCTCAGGCGCGCGGTGCTCTGCCGGGTCCAGCCCATGTTTGAGCATGGAGCGCCGCCATGAGGCCACGATGCGCGAGCGTGCCGGGGCGGAGCCAGACTGCGATTCCGCGAGAACCTTGTCGACATGGGTGCGGCGATGGGTGATTTGGGGCCTCCGGAGCCTGCAACACTGTGGTTTCAGGACACCTTAGACGCCCTGCCCACCCGCCCTGTCAATCCGACCTTCGGACCGGTTGGCAAGTCCGGGCGAAAGACCGCGAAACCCCTTGCAATGCACCGCCTCGCGGTATAATCGCCTGTCTCACGGTCGGGCTGTAGCGCAGCCTGGTAGCGCACCTGCTTCGGGAGCAGGGGGTCGGAGGTTCGAATCCTCTCAGCCCGACCAGTGACTTCGCTCAGACGAAAGCCGCACGCAAAAGGCCCCTTTCGGGGCCTTTGGTTTGTCTGCTGTGATCCGCGTTTCGCTGGGTCAGAGGGGGGCCGCCTGCGCCGCCCCACGCCCATGATCAGAGGAAGCTAAAGCTGTCGATCGTGAGATCCGCCGCGAGCACGGACTCGAGCAGCACGTCGTTGCCATTGACGTTGAACTGGGCACCCGCGAACGTGTCAACGATGCCGAGAGCATCAAAGAAGCCCTGAAGCCCGTTGCCGCCGTTGTCGAGATCGTTGACGCGAATCAGGACGCTGTCGACGCCTACTTCGAAATCGGTGATGACATCGACATCGCCCGCGACGAACTCGTTAAACACAAAGAGTTCCACACCGTCACCGCCGGTCATCACGTCATTGCCTGCGCCGCCATTGATCGTGTCGTTTCCGGCACCACCGTCGATGAGATCGTCACGCCCGCCACCAGCGAGGAAATCGTCGCCGTCACCGCCAAAGAGATCGTCATCGCCTTCTCCGGCACCGACCTGATCATTGCCAGCACCGCCCAGGATCGTGTCCTGTCCGGTGCCGCCGCCGATGAGGTCGTCGCCATCGCCACCGTCGATGCTGTCGTTGCCAAAGCTGCCGGAGATCGAGTCGTTGTCAGCGCCACCTCCCAGAGTGTCGCTGCCGGCACCACCGCTGACCACGTCATTGCCGTCACCGCCTGCGGCGATGTCATCGCCTTGGCCCGCGCCGATCACGTCATCGCCGGTGCCACCGTCGATCGTGTCATTGCCCAGACCGCCACCGATCCGGTCATTGCCATCCCCACCGAGAACGCTGTCATTGCCATCGCTGGCAGCCAGCACGTCATCGCCAGCACCGCCTTCGATCGTGTCGTCACCAGCACCGCCGACGACGCTGTCATTGCCAGCGCCCTCAAGTGCAAGGGCTCCGTCATCGGAGAGGGTGGTGAAATCCGACCCGCCGTTGCGGAAAAGCGCGCTCCACCGGACTTCGGCGTTGGCGGCGACGTTTTCACCGACCTCAAGGCCACGCAGGTTGCCATCCTGAATGTGGATGCCGCCAAAAATACGCGACATGCCTGCTTCTTGGGCCGCTTCGGTGAGGGTTTCCCACCGCAGCACAACCGGGTCGCCGCCTGCAACAAAATCCTCGAAGGCGAGATCGCTTGTGACAAATTCACCAATCACATCAACACCTTCGACCCCATCAAGATCGTAATTGCTGAGGCTGGTTCCGTCGTAATAGGTGTCACTGCCGAGATAAGCGGAAAGGGTACGCGCAGCGGCCATCGAAAAGGTCGAGTGACCCGAGACGAATTCCGGGAAGGGCGGCGTAGGTGCCGTCACATTCTGATACGGCAGCCAGTTCTGGCCAAGGATCGTCTGCGTGCCCTGATTTGGGCCACCCCAGGCCTGAATCTCTTGATCGAAGAAGAGATCGCGAATGGCCGAGTAGGGGCGGATGTAGGTATAGGTGTATTTCGCTTCCCAAGTTGCGATCCCGGCATCGAGGATGGCCGTGCTCAGGGCAAAGAACATCTCGGCATCCTGGTCGATCCCATGACCTTCGCGCAGGGCGAGATCCTGGGCGATCTGGAACCAATGCCCCGGAGGGGTCTCGCCACGCGGACCATTGGCCCAATATTCAGCAATCACCTTTTGTTCATCGGTGAGGTTGGCGGAAATCTCAAGCACTTGAGCGATCTGGTCCCGGTAGGCCTGATCGCCTGTCGTCACATTGCCAAGCCCATCTGTATACTCGGAAAAATCGCCCAAGAGTGGCGGAGGAGCCGGGCGGAACTGGTCGCCTGAGGTCAGGGCAAAACCCTCGACGCCGCCCCAATGCGGGGTCAGGGCCACCTGATCCTTAAAGGTGCTGGGGTCGTCATTATCAAAGATCGGAATGCCGTTCACATCCGTCAGCGTGCCATTTGCCTCGCGCAGTGGCTGCCACAGGTTGGGATCGAAATTCTCACCACCGGGCGCGCGGTCGGAGGTCGGGTCGGCCTCGTTCACCGGAACAAAGCCCGTTGTGTCGGCAAACCCGTTTTCTGCGTTGGAGCCGTCGGTTTCGCGGGCGGTGAAGACGTTTTGGGCGGCTAGGGTGCCGAGACCTGCGGGGGTTTCGGGATCGGTCGATGCGGTAGCGGGATCGTAACCCAGGTCTTGCATCAGCGCGTCGAAATCGGCGGTCCGCTCAGGATAGAGCGCGACGAGCGCGGTGTAGGCTGCGAAACTGACCGCTTCGGCCTTGTTTTCTTCGGTATTTGCGAGCGATGTCGCGATCTCGGAGTAATGACCGGAGGCGCTTGGGGACAGGGCGGCATAGGCGTCATAGACGGCAGCGCTGACGATATGGAGTTGATAGGTTGTCGGTGTGGGGGCCGGGCCACCCTCGCGGATGACTTGAAGTTGAAGCTCGTTCCACTGGGCAACGACAGATTGTTCAATGTTTTCCATGAATTTGTCCTATTTATATATGCGTTTCGCCGGTCTTCACATGACTTCACGTAGCGTCACGTTTGCGTGTAAACGTCATTTTGATCAAGTAATTTATGATCAAATTCACCGATCAGAGCAGGTTTTTAGGGATTGTCGCCTCGTTCAGGCGCAAGCACCGCTTAACGCGAGCTACAAGGCGCATAACCGCGCCGTACGGTTGTGCGGTGAAAACGTACGTCGGCGTCGGGCCGTATCAGGCCGAAGGACTTGCGTGGCGCAAGAGGCGAGTCCCCGCGCGGCAAACGCCGCGCGTTTTTGGGCGCGGCATGACATTTGCCCTTTCGTTGCCCCCGTCCCTGCCCCCGTCCCCGCCCCGGTCAGGTGGTGGCGCGCTCCACGCCTTCGGCGATGGCCGCGCGGAGTTTGCGTTCCAGGGCGGCGCGTTTGCTCTCGGAGTGGAATTTCAGCCCGAACATATCCTTGACATAGAAGGTATCGACCACCTGCTCGCCAAAGGTCGCGATCACGGCGGAGGCGATATAGACGTTGTTGGCCGCGAGCGTGCGGGTGAGGTCATAGAGCAGGCCGGGACGGTCGCGTGTGTCGACCTCGATGATGGTGTAGATTTCGGACCCGTCATTATCGAAGGTGATATGGGTGGGCACGCGAAAGGCGCGCTCGCGCTTCTTGAGCTTGTCGCGGGATTTGATGGCCTCGCGGGGGACCACCTCGCCCTTCAATGTCTTTTGGATCATGTTGCGCAGGCGCGGCAGGCGGTCGGATTCGAACGGGTGGCCATCGGCATCCTGTATCCAGAACACGGCCGTCGCAAAGCCATCCTTGGACGTATAGGTGCGCGCGTCCACCACATTGGCCCCAACGAGGGCCAGGGCCCCGGCCAGCCGTGAGAAGATGCCCGGATGATCGGCCAGCGCGAAACAGGCGCGGGTGGCGTCTCGGTCCTCGTCAATTGCCAGATCAATGGCAATCTCGTCCTCGGTCAGGTTGTGCAGGAGGCGGGCAAAGACCACATGCGCGGTGACATGCAGCCCCTGCCAATAGGGCGGATAGTGGCGCGAGGTCTCGTGTTTGAGATCCTTGGCGTCCCAACCGGGCAGCGCCTCGCGCAGATTGCGCTTGGCGTCCGAGCCGCGCTGTTCGCGGTTGAGATCCTCAAGCCCGCCTTCCATGGCGCGGCGGGTCTGACGGTAGAGGGCGCGCAGGAGCGAGGCCTTCCAATTGTTCCAAGTGCCGGGGCCGACGCCGCGAATGTCACAGACGGTGAGCAAGAGCAGCAGGTCAAGCCGCTCGCGGGTCTGCACTGCCTTGGCAAAATCGCGCACGGTGCGCGGATCGGCGATGTCGCGTTTCTGGGCCATGTCGGACATCAGGAGGTGATAGCGCACCAGCCATTCAACGGTGTCCACCTCGCGCGGCTTCAATCCCAGACGGGGCCCGACGCGGCGGGCGATGCGGGCGCCCAAGATGGCGTGGTCCTCTTCGCGCCCTTTGCCGATATCATGCAGGAGGAGCGCCACGTAAAGCACGCGGCGGTTGATCCCCTCCTTGAGGATGGAGGAAGACACCGGGAGTTCCTCGATCAACTCGCGGCGTTCGATTTGAGCCAGATGCGAGATACATTGGATGATGTGTTCATCCACCGTGTAGTGGTGATACATGTTGAATTGCATCATCGCCACGATGGGTTCGAATTCCGGGATAAAGGCAGAGAGCACGCCCAGTTCGTTCATGCGTCTGAGGGCGCGTTCGGGGTTGCCGTGTTTCAGCAGCAGGTCGAGAAACAGTTTTTGCGCGGCGGGGTCGTTGCGCATGCGCTCGTCGATCAGCCGGATATTGGCGGAGACCAAGAGCATCGCGTCAGGGTGGATCAAAAGGCCGGTGCGCAGCCCCTCTTCAAACAGCCGCAAAAGATTGAGCGGGTCCGCTAGAAAGGTTTTGGGATCAGCTATGCCAAGACGCCCATGCACCTCAACATAGCCTTGTTTCAGCGTCTTGCGGCGGCGCAGAAGCCGTTGCAACAGCGGTTGGGATTTGACTTGTGTCGCCTCAAGTTTGGTCAGGAAGATGCGCGTCAGGTCGCCCACCGAGGTGGCATGGCGGAAATACTCCTGCATGAAGATTTCAACCCCGCGCCGGGCGGCGGTGTCGACATAGCCCATGCGCTGTGCCACCTCGACCTGCATGTCAAAGGTCAACTGGTCATTGGGCCGCCCGATGATCAGGTGCAGATGGCAGCGCACCGCCCAGAGGAAATTCTCGGCCTTGGCGAAGGTCGAGAATTCCTCGGGAGTGAACATGCCCAGCGCCACAAGGTCACTGACGTCGCGGACGCGGTGCAGGTATTTGGCGATCCAGAACATCGATTGCAGGTCGCGCAATCCGCCCTTGCCCTCTTTGACATTGGGCTCGACCATATAGCGCTCGCCCTGCTTTTCATGGCGGGCGTCGCGTTCTTCCAGCTTGGCCTCGGTAAAGGCGCGCTCGGTGCCCTTGAAGAGATCGTCCCAGAGGCGTTGGTTGAGTTTCTCGGCCAGCGGCGCCTCGCCCGCCAGAAAGCGGTTTTCCAAGAGCGCCGTGCGGATGGTGTAATCATCCCCGCCCAAGCGCAGGCAGTCGCGGATGGTGCGGCTGGCATGGCCCACCTTGAGGCGCAAATCCCAGAGCATGTAGAGCATCGATTCGATGACACTCTCGGCCCAAGGGGTGATCTTGTAGGGCGTGAGAAAGAGCAGATCGACATCGGAATGTGGTGCCATTTCACCGCGCCCATAGCCGCCCACGGCAAAGACGGCGATACGCTCGGCCTCGGTCGGGTTGGGCAGCGGGTGCATGATGCGGGTGGCAATATCGAGCGTGGTCAGGATCACGCAATCGGTGAGCCAGCAATAGGCGCGGGTCGTCGGGCGGGCCTCGAAGGGCTGCGCCGCAAGCCCTGTGGCAATGGCGTCGCGGCCCTGTTTGATTTGCGCCGCAAGGCAGGTGACGACGGCACGGCGCAGCGCGACCATGTCGCCGCCCGCCTCAGCCACCGCGCGGTCAATCTCCGCCGCGACGGCGGGGATGTCAAAAATCGTCTCGGCCGGACAGATCAGATCGTCCCGCGCTGATATGGCCTGCCTCATGCTATGCGTTTCGCACCCGTTTCAGAGGCCGAGAGAAAGGCGTGGTTCAAAATCCGGCCCCGCCAAAGCTCTGGGGGGCAGGTGACAGGATGGACACACGCTTGTCGCTGATGGTGGCGACGGCAAGGCCGCGTTCATTGCTGCCATCGGGACGCAGGCGAAAGACGCCACTGACACCCTGAAACCCGGCCGATTGGGTCAGCGCATTGCGACCCAGCGCCTCGCGGCTGCCGGATTTCACCAACGCCCCCACGGCGGCGATGCCGTCATAGGCGAGGCTGGCGATGGGATGCGGCGTGTTGCCATAAGCGGCGCTGAAGCGTCCGGTGAACTGGTTGGCGCGGGCCGGGTCCGGCAGGGCGAACCAGCCGCCCTGCACGCCCGGCAGATCGAGCGTCTGCGGCGGGGTATCCCAGCGCGACAGGCCGATATACTGCACCCGGTCGGGACCAAGCCCGTTCTCCGGCAGCATCTGGGTAAAGAGCGGCAGGGCACCGGCAGAGTTGGCGGTGAGGAAAATGGCGTCGGCGGAATTGGTTTCGGCGGCGGTCTTGATCTTGGGGATGGCGTCGATCACGCCGGTTTGGGAAAACTCATAGCCGACGCTGCCCGCCAACGTCGCCCCGTTGTCGCGCACCGCCTGTTCGATGGCGGCGCGGCCAAGTTGCCCTGCGAGATTGTCCGAATAGACGGCCATGATGCGGGATTTCCCCTGACGGGTGGCGAAATTCGCGAGCCGGTTGGCGGTGTTCTGGAAGGTCTGACCGAGGATGAAGAGATTGCCGCCCGCGATGGTTGGGTTGTTGGAAAAGGCCAGCACGTTGATGTTGCGCGGGGCCATGGCGACCGCCACGGCATTGGCCGATTCGGCATGCAGCGGCCCGATGATGATGCGCGCGCCATCTGCGGCGGCGTTGAGGGCGGCCTGCTGCGCCTGTCCAGCCTGACCGGCCGTGCCATAGACGCGCAGGTCGATCTGAACGCCTGCGAGGTCCGAGACGGCGAGCCGCGCCGCGTTTTCCAGATCGCGCGCCAACTGCGCCTCTTGGGCGTCACCGCTGCCATGTGGCACGAGGAGCGCCACGGGCACAGAGCCGGAGGGTACGGTGCCGCCGCCGCCGGGTGTGGCGACCGAAATCGGTTGGCAAGCCGCCAGCACGAGAGCGGCCAGAACCAGGAGAGGGCGGGTGAACGGCTTGCGGATCGTTTGTAAAACGGCGAACATGGTCAGGTCTCACTCCCTTTTTTGCGGTTTGCCTGTGGCCAGACGCGATTGCGGGCAATCATAACGGTCATACGGAGCGGGTCCAGTGGTGAATCCCATAGAGCAGAAACTGGCCGGTGGTCTTTACCTTATCGCGACCCCGATCGGGGCGGCGCGCGACATCACGCTGCGCGCGCTCGACATTCTCGCCTCGGCGGATGTGTTGGTGGCCGAAGACACGCGGAGCCTGCGCCGGCTGATGGAAATTCATGGCGTCCCGCTCCGGGATCGCCCGATGTGGGCCTATCATGACCACAATGGCGGGCGCATGCGGCCCAAGATCCTTGAGGCGCTGGACGCGGGGCAATCGGTGGTTTACGCCTCTGAGGCCGGGACGCCGATGGTCGCGGACCCGGGGTTTGATCTGGGACGCGCGGCGGTGGCGGAGGGCTATACCCTCATCTCGGCCCCCGGACCCTCGGCGGTGATCACGGCGTTGACGCTCGCCGGATTGCCGACCGATCGGTTTCTCTTTGCCGGGTTCCTGCCCAACACCGCTTCGAAGCGCAAGGCGGTGCTGAAGGAGTTGGCCGGGGTGCCCGCAACCCTGGCCTTTTACGAATCACCCAAGCGGGTGGCGGGCATGCTGCGCGATGCCGCCGAGGTGCTGGGCGGGACACGATCCGCCGCAGTCTGCCGCGAGCTGACCAAGAAATTCGAGGAGGTCCGGCGCGGAACGCTGGAGGAATTGGCGCAGATCTGGGCCGATGCGCCGCCAAAGGGCGAAATTGTCGTGATTATTGATCGCGGAAGTTTGGAGAAAATTAGGGAAGTTGATTTAGACCAGATGGTGCTGGAGGCGCTGCAAGGGCATTCTGTGCGCGATGCGGCGGATCTGGTGGCGACAGAGACGGGCACGCCGCGGCGTGAGGTCTATCAACGCGCCTTGCTTTTGGCAAAGGGCAGGCAAGAAGAGACGGAGTAAGAGATGCGACAACTGGCATTTGACTTTGAGGCGGTTGGCGTGGCGGCGATTGTGCTGGCCCCAGATGTCTTGCGCCGTCAGGACCGGGGGCGGCGGGCCTATCTCTCGGGTCAGGCGGCGGAAGCGAGCGTTTTGCGCGCCTATGAGCGGCGGGGGGCATCCCTCTTGCATCAGCGCTGGCGCGGGCAAAGCGGTGAGATCGACATGATCCTGCGTGCGCCCGATACCTATGTGTTCTGCGAGGTCAAGCAAGCGGCCAGTTTTGATCTGGCATTGCAGCGATTGCATCAGGGGCAGATGCGGCGGATCTATGCGGCGGCGTCGGAATATCTGGGCCTCTTACCCGAGGGGCAATTGGCCCCTGTCCGCTTTGATCTGGGGATCGTGGATGGCAGGGGCGATGTGCGCATACTCGAGAATGCCTTTGGCCATTTCTGAATTGCGTGCCCGCCCGTCATGCCGCATGTAAGCGGGAGACCGAAAAAAGGGGCAGGACATGAAAATCGCCTTTCAGATGGACCCGATCGGGCCGATCAATATCAACGGAGACAGCACCTTTCGCCTCGCGGAAGAGGCGCAGGCGCGGGGGCATGAGCTGTTTTATTACACGCCCGACCGGCTGGCCTATGACGAGGGGCGGGTCACGGCACGGGGGTGGCCGCTGACGGTGCAGCGGGTTCAGGGCGACCATTTCCGGCTGGGCGAGGAACAGACGGTCGATCTGGCAGAGTTTGATGTGGTCTGGCTGCGGCAGGATCCGCCGTTTGACATGTTCTACATCACCACGACGCATATATTGCAGCGTCTGAGCCCCGGAACATTGGTGGTCAATGATCCGTTCTGGGTGCGGAACTATCCCGAGAAGCTGCTGATTCTCGATTTTCCAGACCTGATGCCCCCCACCGCGATTGCCCGCGATCTGGACACGATCCGGGCGTTTCGGGCGCGGCATGGCGATGTGATCCTCAAGCCGCTCTATGGCAATGGTGGCGCGGGCGTGTTCCACCTGCCCGAGAGCGACCGCAATCTCGCCAGCCTGCATGAGATGTTCACCGGGTTCAGCCGCGAGCCTCTTATTGTCCAGAAATACCTGCCTGCCGTGAGCAAGGGCGACAAGCGGGTGATTCTGGTGGATGGAGAAGCCGTCGGCGCGATCAACCGCGTGCCCGCCCAAGGCGAGACACGGTCCAACATGCATGTGGGCGGGCGCGCCGAGAAGGTTGCACTCACCGAGCGGGATCTGGAAATCTGCGCCGCGATTGGTCCGCTCTTGCGCGAAAAGGGACAGGTTTTCGTGGGGATTGACGTGATTGGTCATTACCTGACCGAGATCAACGTGACCTCGCCCACAGGCATTCAAGAGCTGGAGCGGTTCGACGGGGTGAACATCGCGGCCAAGGTGTGGGAGGCGATCGAGGCGCGGCGGACATGAGTTGGCAGCTGGCCCTTTTGAACCGCCATCTGCGCTGGTTCGAGAAACCGGCGCTGGCACGCCATGACAAAGACCGTCTCCGGCGGTCCTTTGCGTTCAAGTCGCGGCTCTATTTCCATGCCCCCTTCGGCACTATGTTTCAGCGCGACATGCTGGGCGGGGTGCCGGTGCAATGGGCGCGGGCCCGTGGTGCGCGGCCTGCGCCCGTGCTCCTCTACTTCCATGGCGGGGCCTATGTCTTTGGCACCTCGACCACCCATCGGGCGATGCTGGCCAAGCTGTCGGCGTTGACAGGCCTGCCCGCTTGCCTGCCTGATTATCGCTTGGCGCCCGAGCATCGCTTTCCGGCGCAGATCGAGGATGCGCTGGCCGCGTACCGCGCGCTCCGGGCCGCGCAGGATGTGATCATCGGCGGGGACAGTGCAGGCGGCGGGCTGGCGCTGGCGTTGTTGCATGAGATTCTGGCGCAAGATCTCGCCCCGCCCTTGGGCGTCTTTGCCTTTTCGCCGCTCACGGATATGACCTATTCCGGGGCCTCGGTGATCGAGAATGACACGCGCGATTGTGTGCTCTCCGCAGGTCGAATCGGCGAGATGCTGGAGATGTTTCTGGGCACAGATGACCCGCGCGATCCGCGCGCCTCGCCGCTCTTTGGCCGTTTTACCGGCGCACCGCCGGTGTGGATGACGGTGGGCGATACGGAAATCCTGCGCGATGATGCCCTGCGGATGCAGGCCGCGCTGGAGGTGCAGGGCGTGCAAGGCGTGCTCTCGGTCAAGCCCGATCATCCGCATGTCTGGCCCCTCTTTCACAATGTCCTGCCCGAAGCGGGGGCGAGCCTGCGCGATCTGGCGGGGTGGATCAGGTCTCTTTGAGACCGGCCACGCGAAAACTGACCGCCTCGGCGACATGCGGCAGGCGGACATCCACAGAGCCGTCGAGATCGGCGATGGTGCGCGCGACGCGAAGGACGCGGTGATAGCCACGCGCGGTGAGGCCAAAGCGGGTGGCGACGCGGGTGATGAGCGCGCGACCGTCGGGATCGGGGGTGGCGATGTCGTCGAGCACCGCCCCTTCGGCATCGGCGTTGAGGCGCATATGGGCATGGCCGGCAAAGCGCGCCGCCTGCACCGCCCGCGCCCCCGCGACCCGGCCTGCGACCGTGCTCGAGGCATCGCCGGAGGCGGGCAGATCGAGATCGGAGAAGGCGACGGGGGGCACCTCGACGCGCAGATCGAAGCGGTCCATCAGGGGGCCGGAGATGCGGCCGATGTAATCCTCGCCGCAGTTGGGCGCGCGCGCGCAGGCGCGATTCGGGTCCGAGAGATAGCCGCATTTGCAGGGGTTGGCGGCGGCTACAAGCATGAAACGGCAGGGATATTTCACATGCGCATTGGCGCGGGCAACCATGACCTCGCCGGTCTCGATCGGCTGGCGCAGGGTTTCGAGCACGGTGCGGGGGAATTCGGGGAATTCATCCATGAAGAGCACGCCGTTATGCGCGAGGCTGATTTCGCCGGGCTTGGCACTGCGCCCTCCACCGACGATGGCGGCCATCGAGGCGGTGTGATGCGGCTCGCGAAAGGGGCGCGCACGGTTGATGCCGCCCTCGGTCAGCAGCCCGGCGAGGGAATGGATCATCGAGGTTTCGAGCGCCTCGGGCGCGGAGAGCGGCGGCAGGATGCCGGGCAGGCGCGCCGCGAGCATGGATTTGCCGGAGCCGGGCGTGCCGATCATCATCAGGTGGTGGCGCCCGGCGGCGGCGATCTCGAGCGCGCGTTTGGCGCGCTCCTGCCCCTTGACGTCGCGCAGGTCGCGGGTGGCGGGAGCGGCGATCACCTCGCCGGGGTTCGCGGCAGCAATGAGCGCCTGTCCGGTGTAGTGGCGCACGACATCGGTGAGCGAGGCGGCGGCGATCACCTGCACCGCGCCGACCCATGCCGCCTCGGGGCCGCAGGATTTGGGGCAAAGCAGGATGCGGTTTTCCTCGGCGGCGGCCATGGCGGCGGGGAGCGCGCCGATCACTGCGATGAGTGTACCGTCGAGCGACAGTTCTCCGAGGGCCGTGGTGCCCTCTGCCGCGTCATGCGGGATGATTTCGAGGGCGGCCAAGAGGGCGAGCGCGATGGGCAGATCGAAATGGCTGCCCTCTTTGGGCATATCGGCGGGCGAGAGATTGATGGTGATGCGTTTGGACGGCAGGGCGATGGCCATGGCCGAGAGCGCCGCGCGCACCCGGTCGCGGGCCTCGGACACCGCCTTATCGGGCAGGCCGACGAGCGAGAAGGCTGGCACGCCTGCGGTGATGGCACATTGCACCTCGACTGGCCGCGCCTCGACCCCCTCAAAAGCCACGGTATAGGCGCGCGCGACCATGCGGTCCCCTATGGTTGATGCCGTATTAATGCCTAGCGCGGCAGGGGTTTAGGAATGGTTAACGGGCGCGGGGCGGACAACCGGGGCGAATTCGGTCTCGCACCTGCGCCGCATCTCTCATATAACCCCTGCGAAACATGCTGGGAGTCGCTGCCATGACCGGAGAATTGTCGCCGATCGACAAGGCCAAGTTTGTCGCCGCCAAGCGGTCGGTGGATTTCGTCGAAGACGGGATGCGCGTGGGTCTTGGCACCGGATCGACCGCCGCCTGGATGGTGCGCTGTTTGGGCGAGATGGTGCGCGAGGGCGGGTTGCGCATTCGCGGCGTACCGACATCGACGCGCACAGCGGAATTGGCGCGGGAAGTCGGCATTGAGGTGATCAGTCTGGATGAGGCCAAGTGGCTGGATCTCACGATTGACGGGGCGGACGAGTTCGACAGCAATCTCAACCTGATCAAAGGTGGCGGCGGTGCGCTCTTGCAGGAAAAGATCGTAGCGACAGCCTCGGATCAGATGATCGTGATTGCCGATGTCGGCAAGGAAGTGGAGACGCTGGGCGCGTTTCCCCTTCCGGTTGAGGTGATCCCGTTTGGCTGGCAGACCACAAAATCGCTGGTCGAGGAATTGCTGATCAATATGGATGTGCTGGGGCGCAACACCTCGCTGCGGATGAATGGCGCGCGGCCGTTTATCACCGATGAGGGCAATTATATCCTCGATTTGCATCTGGGCCGGATTGGTGCTGCGCATCAACTGTCGATGGCGCTCAACCAGATGCCGGGGGTAGTGGAGAACGGGCTGTTCCTTGATATTTGTGATGTGGTCATTCTGGGCTATGGCGATGGGCGGGTCGAGACACGCGACATCAACGAGGGCACGGTCGAGGAAGATCGGCTCGATTTCGTCGAGACCGACAATCTCTTTCGTGATCTGACGGACTGAGGGAGCAGCATGGCGTTTGACTATGATCTTTTCGTAATTGGCGGCGGTTCTGGCGGGGTGCGCGCGGCGCGGGTCGCAGCACAGAGCGGCGCGCGCGTGGCCTTGGCCGAAGAGGACCGTTACGGCGGCACCTGTGTCATTCGCGGCTGTGTGCCGAAAAAGCTGATGGTGTTTGCCTCGGAATATCGCGGCGCGATGGCCGATGCGCAGGCCTATGGCTGGACGGTGCATGCGGGCGGGTTCGACTGGCCCACGTTCCGGGACAAGCTGCATGCCGAGTTGGACCGGCTGGAAGGGGTCTATCGCGGCGTTCTCGAGACGAACGGAGTCGAGACCTATGACTGCCGCGCCGCGCTGGTTGATCCGCATACGGTGGAATTGGCCGATGGCACGCGGCTGAGCGCCAAGCATATCCTCATTGCCACGGGCGGGCGGCCCGTGAAACCCGATCTGCCGGGGGCAGAGCATGCGATCACCAGCAATGAGATTTTCCATCTGGAGAAGCTGCCAAGGTCGATATTGATCATTGGCGGCGGCTATATCGCCTGTGAGTTTGCCTGTATCCTCAACGGGTTGGGGGTGCAGGTCACGCAGTTCTATCGCGGCGCACAAGTCCTGCGCGGTTTTGACGACGAGGCGCGCGGCCTCGTGTCGGAGGAGATGATCGCCTCTGGGATCAAATTGCATCTGGGCACCAATATCGAGGCGATGGGCGTGGTCGAGGGCGGCTATCGCGTGACCGGCACCAACGGCAGCGAGGCCGTGTTCGAGCAGGTGATGTTTGCCACCGGGCGCGCGCCCAACACGGAAAATCTGGGGCTCGATGCCACGGGCGTCGCGGTCGGGCGCAAGGGTGAGATCCTGGTCGATAGCTATAGCCAGACCGGCGTGCCGTCGGTCTATGCGATTGGCGATGTGACCGACCGGGTCAACCTGACGCCGGTGGCAATCCGCGAGGGCATGGCCTTTGTCGAGACGGTGTTCAAGGGCAACCCGACCCCGGTCGATCACCATCTCATCCCCACGGCGGTTTTCACCCAGCCCGAGATGGGCACGGTGGGGCTGAGCGAGGAAGAGGCGCGCGACCAAGAGGCGATTGAGGTTTATGCAACCTCGTTCCGGCCCATGCAGACCGCCTTTGCCGGACGGCCCGACCGGGTGCTGATGAAACTGATCGTCAGTCAGGCCACCCGCAAAGTGCTGGGGTGTCATATCGTAGCACCCGGTGCGGGGGAATTGATCCAGCTTGCCGGCATTGCCGTCAAGATGGGGGCAACAAAAGAGGATTTTGACCGCACCGTGGCGGTGCATCCGACCATGTCGGAAGAACTGGTGACGATGAAAACGCCTGTGCGCACCGCTTGATTTTTCACCTGTGCTGCACAGGTAATGAACCAAGCCGGGAGCGGCAGGACAACAAGGGAAGACATACGTATGGCTGGAAACTCTGGCGGCCCGTGGGGCGGCGGCGGAAATTCGGGCGGTGGCGGCGATGACCGCGACCGCAACACAGGGGGTGGAAAACGCCCCCCCGAGGGAGGACCGCAACTGCCTGAAATCGACGCATTGGTGCGCAAGGGTCAGGATCAGCTCCGCGTTCTGATGGGCGGGCGTGGCGGCGGCAACCGGGGCAACGGCACCGGCGGCGGCGACGGGCCACAATTCGGCAAGGGCACGGTTGGTCTGGCTGTGTTGGGGGCTGTGGCGCTCTGGGTCTTTGCCAGCGTTTACACGGTCAAGCCGGAGGAGCAATCGGTCGAATTGTTTCTGGGTGAATATTACAAGACCGGCAATCCGGGTCTGAACTTTGCCCCTTGGCCGCTGGTCACGGCAGAGATTGTCAATGTGACGTCGGAACGGACCGAAGACGTTGGCCGCAGCACCGGCGCGCGCGAAGAGGGTCTGATGCTGACGACGGATGCCAATATCGTCGATATCGGGTTTCAGGTGGTGTGGAATATCTCTGATCCCGGCAAGCTGTTGTTCAATATCCGCGATCCGCAACTGACGGTGCAGGCCGTGTCGGAATCGGTGATGCGCGAGATCATCGCCGCGTCGAACCTTGCGCCGATCCTCAACCGGGATCGTGGGATCATCGCGGATACGGCGATGCAGAACATTCAGGAATCCTTGGATGAATATGACAGCGGTATCCGGATCGTTCGGGTCAACCTCGACAAGGCGGATCCGCCGAACGAGGTGATCGACAGCTTCCGCGAGGTGCAGGCCGCCGAGCAGGAGCGCGACAGGCTGCAACGGCAGGCGGATGCCTATGCCAACCGGGCGCTCGCCGAAGCGCGCGGTCAGGCCGCACAAATTCTTGAGGATTCAGAGGGCTACCGCGCCCGCGTGGTCAACGAATCGCAGGGTGACGCGAGCCGGTTCACGTCGGTTCTGACGGAATATTCCAAAGCGCAGGACGTCACGCGCAAGCGTCTCTATCTCGAGACGATGGAGCGGGTCTTGGGCGATATCGACAAGACCATCCTCGACAGTTCGATCGTGGGGACCGAAGGCGGCGGCAATGGCGTCGTGCCCTATCTGCCGCTGAACGAGCTGCGCCGCAATACCACCAGCGAGGGGAACTGAGATCATGGGCACTACAAAATTTCTAATCCCCGTTGTTGTCATCCTGGGCTTTTTGGGTCTGTCCTCGGTCTTTGTGGTGGATGAGCGCGAAAAGGCATTGGTGCTGCAATTCGGTCAGATCAAATCCGTGAAGGAAGAGCCGGGCCTGTCGTTCAAGATCCCGTTCATTCAGGAGGTCGTGCGCTATGACGACCGGATTCTGTCGCTCGATACCGACACGATCGAGGTGACGCCGTCGGATGACCGCCGGCTGGTGGTCGATGCCTTTGCCCGCTACCGCATCCGCGATGTGGTGCAGTTCCGGCAGGCGGTCGGCGTGGGCGGTATCCGCGTCGCCGAGGACCGGCTGTCGTCGATCCTGAACGCGCAGATCCGTGAAGTTCTGGGTGCTGATCAGGTGACGTCGGACACCATCCTGTCTGAGGATCGCCGCGAGTTGATGCGCCGCATTCAACGGCAGGCGCAGCGCAGCGCCGAGGGGCTGGGTCTTGACGTGGTGGACGTGCGTCTCAAGCAGACCAACCTGCCCGAGCAGAACCTGGAGGCGACCTTTGCCCGGATGCGGGCCGAGCGCGAGCGCGAAGCCGCCGATGAGATCGCCCGTGGTAACGAGGCGGCGCAGCGGGTGCGCGCCCTGGCGGATCGAACCGTGACCGAAACGTTGTCGGATGCGGAGCGCGAAGCGCAGGTGATCCGAGGCGAGGCAGATGCGGAACGCAGCGCAATCTATGCCGAGGCCTATGGTCAGGACCCCGAGTTCTACGCCTTCTATCGCTCGCTCGAAGCCTATGAGAAGGCGCTGACCGGGGGCAATTCGTCGATGGTTATGACACCAGACAGCGAATTCTTTGACTATCTGCGGTCAGGGACTGCGCCGGAATGATCGAAACCGCGCTTCTTGCGCTGGGACTTGTGCTGATTGTGGAGGGGCTGGTCTATGCGCTGGCCCCCTCACTCATCGAACAGATGCTGGTGGCGCTGAGCGCGCTACCGGCTGAGGCGCGGCGGTTGATGGGCGCGATTGCGCTGGTGCTGGGATTGATCCTTGTCTGGGCCGCCAAGACGCTTGGCGCTTGATTTCGGCGGGGCAAAGAGGTCACATGACCGTGACCTGCTATTGCAACCTTGGCGATCCAGTGCCGGAGACCTACATTCAACAGCAAGAGTGGCACGCGCGTGCCGCCAGTTGCACGAACCAAAGGAGACATTGGTGTGAACACCCAAACGATTTCCGAAACACGATCCAGCGCGCTCAGCCTGCGCGCGCTCTGGGCCATGGCGCTGATGGTGGGTCTGTTGCTGGCGCAGGCACTGGCCGCGCAGGCGCGGCCCGACAGCTTTGCCGATCTGGCCGACAAGATCAGCCCGGCGGTGGTCAATATCACGACCTCGACCGTGGTCGAGCGGGGCACCGGCCCGGCGCCAATCGTCCCTGAGGGATCTCCGTTCGAGGATTTCTTTGAACAGTTTCGCGACCGTCTGGGCGAAGGCGACCGGCCACAACGATCATCGGCACTCGGCTCTGGTTTCGTGATTTCCGAGGATGGCTTTGTGGTGACGAACAACCACGTCATCGAGAGCGCCGACGAGATCATCATCGAGTTCTTTTCCGGCGAAACCCTGCCCGCCGAAGTGATCGGCACCGATCCCAAGACCGACATCGCGCTGCTCAAGGTCAAGGCGGACAAGCCGCTGCCATTCGTCAGCTTTGGCGATAGCGACACGGCGCGCGTTGGCGATTGGGTTCTGGCCATGGGCAACCCGCTGGGTCAGGGATTCTCGCTTTCGGCGGGGATCGTTTCGGCCCGGAACCGCGCGCTGAGCGGCACCTATGACGATTACATCCAGACCGATGCGGCGATCAACCGGGGCAACTCTGGCGGGCCGCTGTTCAATCTCGACGGACAGGTTGTGGGCGTGAATACAGCGATCCTGAGCCCGACCGGCGGGTCGATCGGGATCGGCTTTTCCATGGCCTCGAACGTGGTCAAGCGCGTGGTCGATCAGTTGCAGCAATTCGGCGAGACCCGGCGCGGCTGGCTGGGTGTGCGCATTCAGGACGTGACCGAGGATGTGGCCGAGGCAATGGGGCTGGAAAAAGCCGCAGGCGCGTTGGTCACGGATGTTCCAGAAGGTCCGGCCGCCGAGTCCGGCATGTTGGCAGGGGACGTCATCGTGTCGTTCGACGGTCAGGACGTGACCGATACGCGCAGCCTTGTGCGCACGGTCGGCAATACCGAGGTCGGCAAGACCGTGCGCGTCGTCGTGTTCCGCGAGGGCAAGACTGTCACGCTCAAGATCACGCTGGGCCGCCGCGAAGAAGCGGAAGGCGCCATACCCGTAGCGCAGCCCGGTGAGGATACACCCGAGGCACAGGCCGAAAAGACCATACTCGGTCTGACAGTGACCCCGCTGAACGAAGAGTTGCGCGGCCAGCTCGAGCTCGACAGCAGCGCGACCGGACTGGTCGTGGTGAATATCGACGAGTTGTCGGAAGCCTTTGAAAAGGGCATGCGGGCGGGCGATGTGATCACTGAAGCCGGTCAACAAAAGGTGGCGAGCATTGCCGATCTGGACGACCGGATCGCGGAGGCCAAGGAGGCGGGACGCAAATCGCTGCTGCTCTTGGTGCGCAGTTCCGGTGATCCGCGATTTGTGGCGCTGTCCATCGAGGACGCCAAGTAAAAGGCGCTGACGAAGGCAGAGAAGGCACCCCAAACTGGGGTGCCTTTTGCATTTGAGGCGGTGATGAAGGCCTGAAGGTGACAGTTGCCCCGCGCCCTGCGCGGAATGGGCGCTGTCAGAGCGGGCAAAGAGCGGTTTCCGACAGTTTGACTTGATCCTTGTGCCGCCTGCGGGCAAGAGGATGGCGCGGTTGGGTCAAAGAACAAGGGGTGTGTGATGGACGGGCAGCCGGAGATTGTCGGGCAGGTTCTGGGGTACGCGATACAGGGATGGGATCTGGCCAAGGGCTGGCTCCTGAGCCCCGCCGCCTGGTCACAATTCGGGGTGCTGGTGGTGGCCTGGCTCTTGGCGGTGATGATCACGCGCCGTTTGCGTCCGGCAGTTGCACGCCTTCTGACGCCGCCTGCGGGTCAAGATACTATGATTGCCTCGACGCGGCGCTTTGTCCTCATGTTCCTGCCGCTCTTGATGCCGCTCCTGGCCTATGGCCTGACTGGCATGGGCGAAGGCGTCACACGTCAGATCTTTGGGTCGGGCGATGTGATCGCCTTTGGCAAGCGTCTGTTTCTGGTTCTGGCGGCCCGGCTCTTTGTGCGCGAAATCCTGACCGATCCGTTCCTGCGGATGTTGGGGCGCTATGTGCTGATGCCGGTCATGCTGCTCTATCTTTTTGACCTGCTGGGGTTGGCCAATGCGCGGTTGGCCGCGATTTCGGTCGATCTGGGCAATATCAGCTTTTCGGCGCTGGCGCTCTTGCGCGGCGCGGTCTCGGCGGCGCTCTTGTTCTGGCTGGGCCGGTGGTCCAACAGCCAATCCGAGGATTTCATCAAGCGCCAGCAGGAATTGCGCCCCGCCACCCGCGAACTCGCGATGAAGGCCAGCCAAATCGTGATCTTTGGTGCGGCGTTTCTCTTGCTCATGTCGATCATGGGCATCGACCTCACGGCGATTGCCGTCTTGGGCGGTGCGCTTGGCGTGGGCATCGGTCTTGGTCTGCAACAGATCGCGGCCAATTTCGTCTCGGGCGTGATCCTGCTCTTGGAGGGGCAAACGACGGTGGGCGATTACGTCGTGCTCAATGACGGATCCGAGGGGACCATCGTCAAGATGACCGCCCGCGCCGCCATTCTGGAAACGGTGGACGGGCGCTGGATCGTGGTGCCCAACGAGGATTTCATCACCAGCCGCGTCGTCAACTACTCTGACGCAGGCAAGCGGCACCGCTATGAGGCGGCATTTTCCGTGAGCTACGACACCGATATCACCCTGATCCCGGCGATGGTGGAACCGGCAGTCGCGGCGGTGGATGCAGTGTTGGCCGAAGGGAAATTCGCGCCGGAATGCGAATTGAAGGCCTTTGGCGAAAGCGGCGTTGATTTCTCGGTGGAATACTGGGTCGACGGGATCGAGGACGTGACCGGCAAGTATCAGTCCGACGTGCTCTTTGCGATCTGGAGCGTGCTGCGCGCCCGCGGCGTTGAGATGCCCTATCCGCAGCGCGTGGTGCATCACCGGGGGTTGGCATTGGACCCGAACCTGAGCTTGGCCCCGGTCGCATGACCGACGCTCTTGTCATTGGGGCCGGGCCTGCGGGTCTCATGGCGGCGCGGGAGATGGCGCGCGCCGGGTTGCGTGTCACAGTGGCCGAGGCCAAACCCTCGGTCGGGCGCAAGTTTCTGATGGCGGGCAAATCGGGGTTGAACCTGACCAAGGCGGAAGAGTTCGTGGCGTTCATGGCGGCCTACGGCCCCCGCGCCGACACCCTGCGCCCGATGATCGCGGCGTTCGGACCGGAGGCGGTACAGGATTGGGCGCGCGCGCTGGGGCAGGAGGTCTTTGTCGGATCGACCGGCCGGGTCTTTCCGAAGCTGATGAAAGCCTCGCCGCTTCTGCGCAGTTTCCTTGTGGAATTGACGGGGGTTGGGGTAGAGATTCGCACCCGTTGGCGCTGGCGCGGCTGGGACAATGGCGCGGTATTCGACACGCCGATGGGCGTGCAACGCCTACACCCCACCGTCACGGTGCTGGCCTGCGGCGGCGCAAGCTGGGCGCGGCTCGGCTCGGACGGGGCATGGGCGGCGCATCTCGATCCCACGGCGCTGGCACCGTTCCGCCCCGCCAACATGGGCTTTCTGGTCGACTGGTCGCCGCATATGGCGGCGCAGTTCGGACAGCCGGTCAAGGGCGTGGAATTGCACGCCGGGGCCCTGCGCTCGCGCGGGGAGTTCGTGATTTCCTCCCAAGGGGTAGAGGGCGGCGGCATCTATGAGGTGAGTGCGGCGCTGCGCGATGGCGCGCCGCTCACGCTCGATCTTTTGCCCGACCTCAGCGTGACGCAGGTCACGGACCGCCTGAGCCAGAGCAAGGCCAGCGACAGCCTCAAGAACCGGCTGCGCAAGGCCTTTCGGCTGGATCCTGTGAAACTGGCGCTGGTGATGGAATTTGGGCGGGGTGCTGCGGATTTACCCCGCCTTCTCAAGCGCTTGACCGTACCCCTCGCGGGGCCGCGCCCGATGGATGAGGCGATCTCGACCGCAGGCGGTCTGCGGTTCGAGGCGCTTGATCCCGGGCTGATGCTGCGGGCATGCCCCGGCGTGTTTGCCGCCGGGGAAATGCTCGATTGGGAGGCGACGACGGGCGGCTATCTGCTGACCGCTTGTCTTGCCACGGGACATTGGGCGGGACGGCATGCCGCCGCCCATGCTCAGGAGAGGGCCGAGGCGCGCTGACACGCGGGACGGCCGGACATCATCCCAAGGTAAGCGTTGAGTTTTTCACCGGGATCCGAAAACCCGGCCTTGCCCGCCCATATCAGGCAATGGGCCAGCAGGATGTCGGCGATGGTCATGGTCTCGCCTTGCAGAAAAGGACCGGCCAGCGCGTCGGAGAGGCGCGCGATATTGCGGGCATATTCCCATTTGAGCGAGTCCTTGACCGCCGGCACACGGCGCTCTTCGGGCAGAACAAAGCTGTGGCGCGCGGCGGTCCAGAGCGTGCCGTCGATCTCATCGAGAATCTGATGGGTCAGCGCATCCTGACGCGCGCGGGCAACGGTGCCGGGGGCATGGGTGAATTGCCCGTGCTTGTCGGCAAGATAGGTCATGATCGCGGTGGAATCTGTCAGCACCGCCTCGCCATCGCGCAACGCCGGGATCTTACCCGACGGATTCGCCGCGAGCGCCTCGGGAGAGCCGGATGCAACGGCCAAGTGAGTGTATTGGATACCCATTTCCTCTGCGAGCCAGAGCACGCGAAAGGCGCGGCTGGCACGTGAGCCGATGACGTCATACATGGAATTGTCCTTGTTGAGGTGGTTCATGCGCAGCTTTGCTGCAAAGCGGGACCGCGCGCAATGGGCAAGGGTTTAACGATTTATCAACAGACTGTGCTTAGGCTGAGCGGGAGGGGAGTCGCGCCGGGGCGCGGCATGTGTCGAAAGGGGCGTGGCATGAGGTGGCTCTGGGCGATGATCAAACGGCATGTGGCCCTGCGCCGCACGGGGCCGCCCGGATCACCGCGCGCTGGCGAGCATGGCAAGGCGAATGAGCGCCCGCTCCACAAGCGCCATCTCCGGCGCGCGTTGGGCGGCGGAGCGCAGGGTGAGGTCCGTATCCGTCAGGATTGTCAGCGCCTGTTGCAACCGTTCCGCGCCCCAGCCCTGCGCCTGTCGCAGCATGCGGTCGCGACGCGGCCCGAAAATCGGCGGGCGCATGCGCGCGATGCCCTGCGCCGCCCCTCCGGGATCAGAGGCCGCAGTATAGAGCGCCCGAAAATGCCGCGTGGCCCCGATGCAGAGGCCGACTGGCTGGGTGCCCTGCGCCTTCAACCGCCGCATGACCGGGCCGATTTCGGACGATCGCCCCTCGGCGACGATATTGAGGATATCGTCCAGATCCGCCTCGGTCGAGGCGGGTGCGCAGGCGGCAATATCAGACGCGTTGAGCGGCGTTGCATCGCCCAGTTTATAGAGCGCCAGTTTCTCGACGGTCTGGCGAAAATCACCGGGGTCGAGATCCCGCGCGAGTGCGGTCAGATCAGCCATGACAGGCCCCGGCAGATCGCGCAGACCGGCGCGGGTGAGCGCCGCCTCGATCTCTTCGCGGCTCGGAGGGTCATCATAGAGGCCAACGGCATAGGCATTGGGATGGCTTTCAAACGCCTTGCGGATTTTCGACGTCGCCTTGAGCGCGCCTGCGGTCACGACGATCTGCGCATCCCCTGCCCGCCAATCGCTGAGCGCCGCCAGAATGGCATCGGCGGCGGTATCATTGGCATCCTCGACAAAGGCGGCGCGCGGGCCGGGAAAGAAGCCTTGGGCCTTGACCGCATCCATCAGCGCGGCAGGATCCTTGCGCAGGTCCGCCGCAGGCATCCGGGTGAGGCGCATTTCGGCATCCGCCGTGGGGCCGAGCAGTGCGGCCAGCATTTCCTGCCGTTTGAGCGCCACGCGCATCGCGTCCGCCCCATAGATCAGGAGCCCGGTGCGCTGCGCCTCGGGCTTGGCGAAATAGCGGATGGCATCGCGGGGCGAGAGCTTCATTCCGGCGGCGGCAGGTCTGCGGCCAGAAGGCGGGTCAGCAGTTGATCGGCCAGAATGGACATGAGCCGCGTTTCGGCGTCGCGCTCGGAGGCCTGCACAGCCACGGTGCTGCCGGTCGAGGAATAGCCGGTAAAGCTGTTGACGTCGCCGGAGGTGACAATCGCGCCGGTCTCGAGATCGCGCAGGCTGTAGGCAACGCTGCCCAAGAGGTTAAAGCGCGAGGCCACGTTGTTGCGGTTGATGGCCATGGCCTGGGTGTCGAGGGTGATCGTGTGGCTGAGGGCGTAACGCGGTTGGGTTGCGCGGCCAAGGCGCGTCTCGATTTCCTGCGTGAGCAGATAGCCCGCGCGTGTGTTGGGGGCGTCGACCTCGACCCGCCCCATCAGGGCCGTCCCGGCCCCGCCCGGCCCATAGGCGGGCGCAAAACCACAGGCTGCCACTGCGCCAAGTCCACAGGCCAAGCCCGAGAGCAGAAGGAGGCGACGGTTAAACGACGACATTCACGATCCGTCCGGGGACAACGATGATTTTCTTGGGCTGGGCCCCATCCAGCGCCTTGAGCACAGCATTGTGGGCCAGCGCCAGTTTTTCAACCTCGGATTTCGGCATATCGGCGGGAACGGTGATTTCGCCGCGCCGTTTGCCGTTGATCTGAATGGGTAGAATCACCGTGTCGTCGATCAGCATCTCCGAGTCAGCGATGGGCCAAGGCGCGGTTGTGACCAGCCCCTCGCCCCCCAACATGGCCCAGATATCCTCGGCCAGATGCGGGGTCATAGGCGACATGAGCTGCGCCAAGGCGCGCGCGGCGCTGGTTTTTGCGCCCTGCCCCGCCTGCGATTTGGCGAGCGTGTTGGTGAAGGCATAGAGCCGCGCGATGGCGGCGTTGAAGCCGAAGCTGTCGATGCCCTTGGTGACCTCGTCGATGCATTTGTGCATCTCGCGCAAGAGCGTGTCATCGTCCAGCGTGGCGGGGGCGTCGCTCGCGGCAATCTCGGCGGCGATGCGCCAGACCCGGCTCAGGTGGCGATGCGCGGCCTCGGCCCCTGATGCGGTCCATTCGACGTCGCGCTCGGGCGGGCTATCGCTGAGAACGAACCAGCGGGCGGTATCAGCGCCATATTGCGCGATGATGGTGGAAGGATCGACGACGTTCTTCTTGGATTTCGACATCTTGGCGGAGGGGATGATTTCAACTCCAGTGCCATTCGCCAAACGCCCCTCACTCACCTCTTCGGGCAGGTGATAAACGGGGCGTCCCGCCGCATCGCGGGTCTGGTAGATCTCATGCGTCACCATGCCTTGGGTGAAGAGCGCATCAAATGGCTCGATCGCCTTTTGCGGCAGATGCCCAGTGATCTGCATCGCGCGGGCGAAGAAGCGGGAGTAGAGCAGGTGCAGGATCGCGTGTTCGATGCCGCCGATATATTGGTCGACGTTCATCCAGTACTCGGCCTCGGCCATGTCGGTGGGCGTGGCGGCGTGGGGCGCGGTGAAGCGGGCGTAATACCAGCTTGAATCGACGAAGGTGTCCATCGTGTCGGTCTCGCGCCGGGCGGGCGCAGCGCAGCGCGGGCAGGTGCAGTCGCGCCATGTCGGATGGCGGTCCAGCGGGTTGCCGGGGGCATCAAAGGTGACATCGTCGGGCAGGCGGATGGGCAGGTTTTCCTTGCGCTCGGGCACCACGCCGCAGGTGTCGCAATGCACGACCGGAATCGGGCAACCCCAGTAGCGTTGGCGTGAGAGACCCCAATCGCGCAGGCGGAATTTGGTGACGCCCTGCCCTACGCCATTGGTTTCGCAGAACTCGATCGCGGCATTGACGCCCGCCTCGCCGCTCTGGATTTCCTCGCCCGCGACAAGCCGCGTGTAGCGCACGCGCTCGGATTTGAGCGGCACATAGGGCGAGGCCTCAATGTCGTGATCCCCCTCAAGCGGCAGAAAGGTATCGAGGATCGGCAGGTCGTATTTGCGCGCGAACTCGTGGTCGCGCTGATCGTGGCCCGGACAGCCGAAAATCGCGCCTGTGCCGTAATCCATCAAGATGAAATTGGCGATATAGACCGGCAATTCGCAAGCGGTGTCAAAGGGATGGCGCACGCGCAGGCCGGTATCAAAGCCCAGCTTCTCGGCCTTCTCAATCGCCTCGGCGGTGGTGCCGCCCTTGCGCGCCTCGGCGCAGAACGCCGCCACGTCGGCGCGCTCGCGTTCAAGCGTCTTGGCCAGCGGATGATCGGGCGAAATGCCGACAAAACTGGCGCCCATCAGGGTGTCGGGGCGGGTGGTGTAGACCTCGATCCGGTCATGCCCGTCCGGGCCGTCGATGAGGCCAAAGGCGAATTGCAGCCCGCGCGATTTGCCGATCCAGTTTTCCTGCATCAACCGCACCTTGGCGGGCCAGTTGTCGAGGGTGTCCAGCGCCTCGAGCAGGTCCTCGGCAAAGTCGGAGATGCGAAAGAACCACTGCGTGAGTTCGCGCCGCTCCACCTCTGCGCCCGAGCGCCAACCCTTGCCGTCGATCACCTGTTCATTGGCCAGAACGGTCATATCGACCGGGTCCCAGTTCACGACGGCGTTCTTGCGGTAAACGAGGCCATGTTCCAGAAAGTCGAGGAAGAGCGCCTGTTGCTGGCCGTAATATTCGGGATCGCAGGTGGCGAATTCGCGGGACCAGTCGATGCTGAGGCCCAACGGCTTCATCTGGGCGCGCATGTCGGCGATATTGCTGTAGGTCCAGTCCTTGGGGTGGCCACCCGAGGCCATCGCGGCATTCTCGGCGGGCATGCCGAAGGCGTCCCAGCCCATCGGGTGCAGCACGTTATGCCCCGTCGCGATCTTGTAGCGCGCCACCACGTCGCCCATCGTATAGTTGCGCACATGGCCCATGTGGATGCGTCCCGACGGATAGGGGAACATTTCCAGCACGTAATATTTCGGGCGCGTCTCGTCGCGACGAGCGCGGAAAACCTCGACCGCGTCCCACGCGGATTGCCATTTCGCTTCGACGTCACTGGCTGAATAGCGCGACATGGGGCGAGCCTCTTGCTGATAGGGTTGTTGCAGGGGGTGATAGGCGGTTGGGGCGCGCGGGTCCAGTGGGCGCGCGCAAAAATGCGGGGGGTTTGCGTGGGCGGATGCGCTGATTATAACGGCTGCGGGCAGACCGAGTGCGGATAGACATGAAAATCCTTTTCATCCATCAGAATTTTCCCGGCCAATACAAACATCTGGCCCCGCTTTTGGCGCGGCAGGGGCATGAGTGCGTGGCGCTGACGCTGCGGGTCAAGGAGGCGACCAATTGGCAAGGGGTGCAGGTGATCCCCTATGCCCTGCCCAAGCGGGATGGGCAAAAGCTGCACCCTTGGCTGGTCGATCTTGACACGAAAGTCACGCGCGGCGAGGCGTGCTGGCGGGCGGCGGTCGCCCTGCGGAACCAGGGCTATACGCCCGATGTCATTCTGGCCCATCCGGGTTGGGGTGAATCGCTCTTTCTGCGGGATGTCTGGCCTGAGGCGCGGTTGGGGCTCTATTGCGAACTGTATCATCTCGCGGGTTATCCGCATCTGAATTTCGATCCCGAATTCGCCAGCACGGATATCGAGGCCGAAACGCTGCGCATCCGGATGAAGAACATCAACAACCACCTGCATTTCGAGCAGGGACACGCGGGCATCAGCCCGACGCGGTTTCAGGCGGATACCTTTCCCAGCCCGTTTCGCGAGCGGATCACGGTCAGCCATGACGGGGTCGATACGATTCAGGCCTGCCCCATGCCCGATGTGCGGCTGACGATCGAGGGGCAATGCGACGTGACCCGCGCCGATGAGGTGATCACCTTTGTGAACCGCAATCTGGAGCCCTATCGCGGCTATCATGTGTTCATGCGCGCGCTGCCGCGCCTCTTGCGCGAGCGGCCCAATGCCACGGTGCTGATCGTGGGCGGCGACGAGGTGAGCTATGGCGCGCGCGCCCCCAAGGGCCGGACCTGGAAGCAGATATTCATTGACGAGGTGCGCGGCCGCATTTCCACGCCCGACTGGCAGAGGGTGCAGTTTCTGGGGCGCATTCCCTATGATCAGTTCCTGCGGCTGTTGCAGGTGAGCCGCGTGCATGTCTACCTGACCTATCCCTTTGTCCTGAGTTGGTCGCTGTTGGAGGCGATGTCCTGCGAGGCGGCGATTGTCGCAGGCGATACCGCCCCGGTGCGCGAGGTCATCACGGATCGAGAGACCGGACGGCTGGTGGATTTCTTTGACCGCGATGCGCTGGTGGGTGAGGTTTGTGCGCTCTTGGAGGACGCAGACGAGCGGGCGCGATTGGGCGCCAATGCGCGCGACCTGATCCGCGCGCAGTATGATTTGCGCACGATCTGCCTGCCGCGTCAGGTGAGTTGGGTCGAGGGGCTGGTGTCGCGCGCATGATCCTGAACGCAGAGATCGTGATCCGCCAGTGACGCCAGCACGTAGCAATCGCGCGCGGCGCCGTCGCCCGTGCAGCCCTCTGCGATTCGCGCCAATTCCGACTCGAGCGCGCGCAACCGGCGGATTTTCTCGCGGACCGCGTCCAGTTGGCCCTGCGCGATCCGGGTGGCGCTGGTGCAGGCGCGGTCGGGGTGGTCCTGCAACTCGATCAGCGCAGAGATGGCCTCGAGCGAGAACCCCAGATCGCGGGCGTGCCGGATAAAGCCCAGACGCTCCAACTCGGCATGCCCGTAGCGACGCTGATTGCCCGAACTGCGCAGCGGGGCCGAGAGCAGGCCACGGGATTCGTAATAGCGGATGGTGGGCACCTTGACGCCAGTGCGCGCCGCCAGATCGCCAATCGAGAAAAACATGCAACACCCTCTTGAAGCTCTAGTCACTAGAGAGATTACATTGCCTGTGACGCAAATGCAAAGGAGGCTCGCAATGGCGGGATGTTGTGGCCATGAGGCGCGGTTCGACGGTGTGTCAACGGTTTACCGGCGGAGGTTGTGGATGGTGATCGCCATCAACGCGACGATGTTCGGGGTGGAAATGGTCGCAGGGCAAGCGGCGCAGTCGCAGGCGCTCAAGGCGGATGCGCTGGATTTTCTGGGCGATGCGCTGACCTATGGGCTGTCCTTGGCTGTGATCGGCATGTCGATGCGGGTGCGGGCCACGGCGGCGCTCTTCAAGGGGCTCAGCCTCATGGCGATGGGGCTCTGGGTGCTGGGCACAACCGTCTACCGGGTGTTCTATCTGGGTGTGCCAGAGGCCGGGATCATGGGCAGCATCGGGTTTCTGGCACTGGCCGCGAATGTAGCGAGCGTGCTCCTGCTCATGGCCTATAAGGATGGCGACGCCAATGTCCGCTCGGTCTGGCTGTGTTCGCGCAACGATGCGATTGGCAATGTCGCGGTGATGGTCGCGGCGCTGGCGGTCTGGGGGGCCGGTTCTGGCTGGCCCGACCTGATCGTGGCGGGGCTTATGGCCTCGCTCTTTGTCAATTCGGCGCAGCAGATTATCCGGCAGGCGCTAGACGAGCGCCACCATGCCGACGGATTGGTCAGAAGCGCGCCGCATTGATCCGCAATTGCCGGGCGCGGTTGAGGATCGCATCTTCGACCGCGCGTTCAGTGGCGGCATTGACCGCCCCCCCTCGCGTTTGCAGGGCGACGTTGAGCGAGCGAGCGTCAAGCGCCGGGTCGCTGATGAGAATCGTGGCACGGTAGGACTGGCCGCCGCCCGGCGGGGTGCCATAGCCGGTGGAAATCACGCCGGTAAAGGGATCGGCGGCCTCGATGGGAAGAAAATCGAGAACTTGAAGCGAGGCGGTCCAGAGAAAGCGGTTGACCTTGACTGTGTCCTTGGCGCCGCGAAAGGCATCAAGGATCGAGCCGTCTCCCGCCGCGACCTGTCGCTCGCGCCCGCCCTTCACGCGCATCGCCTCTTCGTCGAGCGTGGCGTTCTTGAACCCGCCGCACCCGCTCAGAAGCACGAGACAGGTCGCAGTGAGGCCGAGGATCTTGAGACGCGAATGGGTCATGGCACCGTCCGAGATTGTTTCCATCCCTACTATCCAAGCCGGGGCGGAGGGGCAAGCCGTTTGACGGTTTGTCGCGCACTTGTGCCGGGCCCGTGGGCTGTGGCATGCAAGGCACAGGCAATATGAGGGAGCGGTCATGGGGCTGAGCGAAATCAAGGCACGGATGGACAAGGCCTGCGTCGCGGCGGGGCGCGCACCGGAGGATGTGGACTTGATCGCAGTCTCCAAGGTGCAACCTGACGAGCGCGTTGCCGCCGTGCTCGATCAGGGCCACCGGGTCTTTGGTGAAAACCGGGTGCAAGAGGCCGCTGGCCGCTGGCCGGCCTTTCAAGAGCGTTATGCCGGGATCGTTCTGCATCTCATCGGCCCCTTGCAGAGCAACAAGGCACGGCAGGCGATGGAGATGTTTCAGGCCATCCATTCCGTGGACCGGCCCAAGATCGCGCAGGCGATTGCACGTCTGGCACAGGAAATGGGGCGCTGCCCTGACCTCTTTCTGCAGGTCAACACCGGCGCAGAGCCGCAAAAGGCGGGTGTGCTGCCCGAGGCCGTGGATGGGTTCGTGGCCGAGTGTCGCGCGCTCGATCTGCCCGTCAAGGGGCTGATGTGCATCCCGCCGGTCGAAGAGGAGCCGAGCCTACATTTCGCGCTCTTGGCGAAAATGGCGGCGCGCAACGGGCTCTCAGGCCTGTCGATGGGCATGAGCAGCGATTTCGAGAGCGCGATTGCGCAGGGGGCGACGCATATCCGCGTGGGCTCTGCCATTTTCGGCGACCGCGATTACGGCTGAGGCGGCACGATCAATCGCGCGCCATAGGTGATCTGGCGCGCGATGCGGAGCAGGTGATCCGGGCGCAACCCGATACAGCCCGCCGTGGGAAACCCCGGTCGCCGCCAGCGGTGAACAAAGATACACGATCCGCGCCCGCGCACCGCCTGCGGCCAGTTCCAATCGGTGATCAGCACCAGATCATAGAGCGGATCGGCCCGGCGCAGCACCTCATGGCTATGCGGATAGGGCGCGCGCACCATGAGGTTGTAATCCTCATGGCTCGCATCATCCGACCACAGATCACCGGGTCGGATCGGCACCGCCCAATCGGTGGGCCGCGCCATCCGGTCGGGGCGATAGAGCAGGCCGACGATGCGGTGACTGCCAACCGGCGTCGCCCCATCCCCCTCGCGTTTGCGCGCCGACACGCCGCCGCGCCCGAGGGTGCAGGGATAGCGCTGCCCGCGGAATCGCAGACCAAGAGGGGTGAGAACCAGATCATCAGGCGTCATCCCCTCCTTTTGCCCGATCCCCCTGCGCGGGCAAAGGAGGAAGTGCAGGCCCCTGCTTTATCTTGGTTAAAATACTCAAGAATCCCCTTCTCCCCGCATGGCACCGCAGAGAGTGGCAAGACGCGCGTCCCGCCTCTATATTGGGGAAAAGACAGGGGGAACGGACCGTGCGACATCTGATTGGCCTCATCGGGGCGCTTTTCATTCTGGGCACGGCCCCGGTGCAGGCCGAGCGCGCAGCGCTCAGCGCGCATGTGTTCGGCAATTCGCTGGTGCATCACCTCAGCGACGATCCGGCCACCAATGTGCCCTATTGGCTGGCGCGATTGGCGCAGGCGGGGGGGCGCGATCTGGCGCTCTCGGGGCAATGGGGATTTCTGCGCGATTTCGCGGCGCAGGGCGTCGCCCCGAACTGGTCCTTCGAGGGCGTGACCGCGCGGCGCGGTGCGGCTGATACCGTGCTGATCACGCCTGCGAATTTCATTCAATATCAAGCGCCTGATGCGGAGTTCGAGGGTGACAATCCCGGCAATGCCAGCCCGGTCTCGGTGACACTCGACGTGATCGACCGCGCCATCGCCGACTGGCCCGGCGCGCGCATCGTGATCTACGAAGGCTGGCCTGACATGGGCGGCTTCACCCGAGGTTTTCCGCCCTCAGCGCGTAATCTGCGCCGCTGGCATGGCTATGCGCTCAGCGATTATCACGACTGGTTCCGCGACTATGTGGCGGGTTTGCAAGCCGCGCGCCCCGAGGTCGAGATCACGCTTTTGCCGGTCTCATCCGTGCTCTCTGGCCTGCAAACCGGCCTGTTGGAGGATATTCCGGTCGAGGCGCTCTATTCCGATGACGCGCCGCACGGCACCGCCACGCTCTATTTTCTGGCGGCGCTCATCACCTATTCCGGGCTGTTCGAGACCCCTGCCCTGTCGGCATTTCAACTGCCCGACAGCCTGCACCCGCTGGTGCGTGAGACCTATATGCGCCTGACCGAAGAGATCGCGCAGGGTTTGGGGCTGCGCGACGCGGCGCAGGTCACGGCGCCGGGGCAAGCGGCAGAGGCCGCCCACGGCGTGGGTCTGGCCAACCCCAGCCTTGGCATGGGGCTGAACGGGATTGCGGATTGGTCGAGCCAGCACCCCTTTGTCGATGTGATGAAGACTGCGCGCCCTTGGGTGGGTCATACCGCCGATCAATGGGGTGCCTTTTCGACCGAGGCCTTGCGGGCAGGCGGCTATCTTGACGCCTTCGGCTGGCCGCTGGCGCTGCCCGACGGGGCCAAGGCGTTGGAGGCGTTCATCCTGACCGATCAGCCTGAGGCGGCGAGCCATCTGAGCGGGCGGTATCTGCTGCGCTACACCGGCACCGGCGTGATCCGGGTCGTAGGGCGCGCTGATAACGTGCGCTATGACTATGGCAAGCGCGAGGTGCGGTTCGATGTGACGCCCGGCGAAGGGCCGGTGGCGCTCAGCCTCTTGGAGACCGATGCCGCCGACCCGCTGCGCGACATCACCGTGGTGCGCGAGGATCAGGTGGCGCTGCATGAGTTGGGCGTGATCTTCAACCCGCTCTGGATCGACAAGGTGGCCGATCTGCGCGTGATCCGCTTTATGGACTGGATGTTCACCAATGGCGCGCCGCAGGTCACATGGGACGACCGCCCGGTGCCAGAAGATGCCACCTATATCTGGCGCGGCGTGCCGGTCGAGGTGATGGTGGATCTCGCCAACCAGATCGGTGCCGACCCTTGGGTGAACATGCCACATATGGCCGATGACGGCTATATCCGGGGCTTTGCCACCTATCTGCGCGACCATTTGGACTCTGCCCTCAAAGCGCATGTGGAATATTCCAACGAGGTCTGGAATTTCATGTTTCCCCAGACCGCTTGGGTCCGCGATCAGGCGCTGGCGCTCTGGGGTGACGACGCGGGCGACGATGCCTGGATGCAATTCGCGGGGCTGCGTGCGGCGCAGATGGCGGATATCTGGCGGGCGGAATTTGCCGGCCAAGAGGACCGCTTGCAGGTCGTCGTCGGCACCCATACCGGCTGGCCGGGGCTGGAAGAGCCGCTCTTGATGGCCCCTCTCGCCCTGCAGCACGGACAGTTGACCGAACCGCCCGTCACCCGCTTTGATGCCTATGCCGTGACCGGGTATTTCGGCTATGAGCTGGGCGGTGAGGATGAGGTGGCTGCGGTGCTGGGCTGGATCGCCGCAAGCGAGGCGGTGACCCGCGCCAAGGCGGTCGAGACCGGCGCTGATCCCGAGGCGTATCTGGCCGCGCATCGCTATGATCTGGCGTATGATCTGGCCGCTGAGGCGCTGCGGCAGGGCTCCTTGGGCGCGTTGCTGCGCGATACCCTGCCCTATCACGCCGGGGTCGCGGCCCGGCATGGGCTTCGGTTGGTGATGTATGAGGGTGGCACGCATGTGGTGGGCCAAGGGGCCGTGGTCGAGAATGACGCGCTGACCGAGTTCTTTGTCGGGTTCAATTACAGCCCGCAGATGGGCGTACTCTATGACGAATTGCTGCGCGGCTGGACAGCGGCGGGCGGCACGCTTTTCAACGCTTTTGTCGATGTGGCTTCGTCCTCGAAATGGGGCAGTTGGGGCGCACTCCGGCATCTCGACGATATGACGCCTCGCTGGGAGGCTTTGATGCGCGCGAATGCGGTGACGCCGGATTGGGATGCAGGGCGCGCGGAGGGCGTTTTCCTGCATGGTGTAACGCAGCGCGCCGGACCGGATGGCGCGCGGCTTGAGGGCACGGCCAAGGCGGATATTCTGCTGGGTGCTGCCGGGGACGATGTCTTGGTCGGTTCCGGCGGGAATGACCGGATGCACGGCGGCGCGGGCCGCGATCTGGCGATTCTGCCGGGGGCGCGGGAGGCTTACGGAATCGGGCGCGAGGGCACGCGGGTGATTCTTGAGGGACCGCGCGGGGCAGTCGTGCTGGTCGATGTCGAAGCGGTGGAGTTCGCCGATGCGCCCGGTCAACCGGTGGCGCTCAGCGATCTGATGTAGCCCCCCGCGCGGAGCAAGGCGCGGAGCGCCACCGCGCGATCGCTGGACCGTCCCGCGTTAATCCTCCTTCATCCCTCCGAGAAACCCCCGAATCTCCTCCGCCACAACGCGCGCATGGCTGATCGGCCCCATATGCCCCGCGCCCTGCACCACAACGCGGCGCGCATCTGGTATCCGCGCGGCAAGCCCCGCGTTGATCGCGGCAATGACCTCGGGCGAGGCGCTGCCCTCCATCAGCAAAACCGGCACGCCGATCCGCTCCAAGGCACCGCTCGACAGCATCCTGCCTGCGTCCTCATAGAGCGCAGCAGTCGCCGCCTCGATCAGCGGCATCTGGGCCGCCATCGCGGCGCGCGCGCCCTCAGGCAGGGCCGTCCATCCGCGCCGGTCGCCCCAAACGCCGGTAAACCCCTCGGCGGCGCGCAGAAAATCGCCCACCGCCATGCCCGCCGCATACTCCGCCATTTCCGCCACATGGCCCGCCCGCAAGCCGGGCTGATCGTGCAGACCCACGGCGAAGAACACCGGCTCGTAGAGGATCAGCGAGCGCACCAGATCCGGGCGCTCGACCGCCAACCGCAACGCCACCGTCGCGCCGAACGAATGCCCGATGATATCGGTGGGTGCGTCGAGAAAATCGGCGGCCATCGCGGTGCTGACCGCCTGAATCTCGTCCGCGCCGGACCAAGCCCCGCTTTGCCCATGCCCCGGCAGATCAAACGCCGTCAGCCGCAGCGCGCCGCTCACCTCGCGCGCCAAGGGCCCCCAACTGCCGCTATGCGACAGAGAGCAATGGATCGCCAAAGCGCGGCGCGGGCCAGCGCCCAGCTCTGTCCAATGGGTCGGAAACCCGCCCCTCAGCCCCTCTGGCATCGGATCAGAGCTTGCCCGCCAGATGCAGGTCGAGATCCTCGAGCCGGTCTTGACCCCAGAAATTCTGGCCGCTGTCCACCACATAGAAGGGCGCGCCAAAGACGCCGGCGGCCACCGCCTCTTCAAGATTGGTGGCATAGGTTTCCGCGCCGCTCAAAAGCCCCGTGTCGGCCAATGCCGGGTCAAATCCGGCGCGTTTGAGGCAATCGCGGATCACCTCATCCTCGGCGATGTTGCGCTCCTCCGCCCAGCAGGCGCGCAGGATGGACTGCACCAGCCCGCCCAGATCACCACCGCCCGCGCTCTGCGCGGCGATGATGGCATAGGACGAGGGCGCGGGATTGGTGGGCCAGAACGCCGGTTTCAGCGTCAGGGCCATGCCGCGCTTTTTCGCCTGACGCGGCAATTCCTGATTGCGATAGGCGGTGCGCGACGGGTGGCGATCCGCCGGGGCAGCGCCGCCGGTGCGCGCAAAGAGCGCCATGATGTCGAGCGGCTTGTAGGTGATGCTCGCGCCATGGCGCGCCGCGCTCTCCTCCAGCCCCGCGCCCGACAGATAGGCATAGGGAGAGAGGGTCGAGAAATAATAGTCAATATGGGCCATTTCGGCGCGTTCCTTTGCTGCATCGCTTTGCCTGAGCATGACCACATGCTAAGCGGTGTCAACATCACGAATCTGTCACACTGTGCAGCCGGGGACACATCATGCCAGCCACATCGCAACCGAAGCTCATTTCGGGCAATGCCAACATGCCGCTTGCCACGGCCATTTCCCGGCGAATGTCGATGCACCGCGGCGTCAACGTCGGACTGGTCGACGCACGGGTCGAACGGTTCAACGATCAGGAAATCTTTGTTGAGGTCTACGAAAATGTGCGCGGCGAGGATATGTTCATCATCCAGCCCACGTCGAACCCGGCCAATGACAACCTGATGGAACTGCTTATCATGGCCGACGCGCTGCGCCGGTCCTCGGCGGCGCGCATCACCGCCGTGATTCCCTATTTCGGCTATGCGCGGCAGGATCGCCGTTCCAAGGCACGGACACCGATCTCGGCAAAACTTGTCGCCAATATGATTGTCGAGGCCGGGGTTGAGCGGGTGCTGACCATGGACCTGCACGCCGCACAAATTCAGGGTTTTTTCGACATTCCGGTGGACAACCTTTACGCCTCGCCAATCTTTGCGCTGGATATCATGACGCAATTCAAAGGTCGGACGCAGGATGTGATGGTGGTTTCGCCGGACGTGGGCGGCGTGGCGCGGGCACGCGAACTGGCCAAGCGGATCACCGCTCCGCTGTCGATTGTCGACAAGCGCCGGGAGAAGGCGGGCGAGGTTGCGGAAATGACCGTGATCGGCGATGTGACGGACAAGATCTGTATCATCGTCGATGACATGTGCGACACGGCGGGCACCATGTGCAAGGCTGCCGAAGTGCTGATGGAAAACGGCGCGCGCGAGGTGCATGCCTATACCACCCATGGCGTCATGTCCGGCCCGGCGGTCGAGCGCATCACCAAATCCGTTCTGAAATCCATGGTGATCACGGACACGATCCTGCCCACAGAGGCGGTCAAGGCGACGCCAAACATCCGCATCATCCCGACCGCCCCGGTCTTTGCCCAAGCCATTCTCAACATCTGGAGCGGCACCAGCGTGTCGTCGCTCTTTGACACGCCGACCCTGGAACCGGTCTATGAGGGCCAGTTTGGCGGCTGATCCCGGTTTTGCGCCACTGCGGGGCGCATGACCGGCATGGAGCCTTGGATCTTTCTCTCGATTGCGGCGGCGGCGTTTCAAACGCTGCGCTTCATGCTGCAAAAGCACCTGAGCATGGGCGCACTCAGCGCAGGTGGCGCGACCCTGGCGCGGTTCTTCTATTCCGCGCCCTTCGTTGTGGCGCTGTCGCTGGGGTATCTGGCCGCTACAGGGGCCACTTGGCCGGGGTACACGCCGATGTTCTGGGCCTATGCCGTCGTGGGCGGGCTGACGCAGATTCTGGCGACATGGTGTGTGGTGGCGCTCTTTGCGGAGCGTAATTTCGCCGTTGGCATCACCTTCAAGAAAACCGAGGTGGTGCAGACCGCCCTCGTGGGCCTTGTGATTCTGGGTGACCGGATCACATGGCTGGGCCTCGGTGCGATCCTGTTGGGGCTGATCGGCGTGCTGATCCTGTCCGAAACACCGGGATTTGAGGGCCGCTGGTGGCGACGTTTTGGCAATCGCGCGGCAGCGCTTGGGCTGGCCTCGGGGGCGTTTTTTGCAGTCTCTGCCGTGGGCTATCGCGGCGCTACGCTGGAGATTGCGAGTGACGACCCGCTGCTGCGCGCAGGTCTGTCGCTGATGGTGGTGACGGTGATGCAGGCGGTAGCGCTCACGCTCTGGCTGATGTGGCGCGAACCGGGTCAGGTGGGGCGTGTGATCGCGGCGCGGCGCACGGCGGTCTGGATGGGGCTGACGGGCATGGCGGGCAGTCTCTGCTGGTTTACCGCCTTTACGCTGCAAAATGCGGCGATGGTGTTTGCGGTGGGACAGGTCGAGGTGATCTTTTCGCTTTTCGCCTCGGTGCTGTTTTTCGGCGAGCGGATTTCCCGGCGGGAGGGCTGGGGGATTGCGCTCATCACGCTCTCGGTGATCGCGGTGGTGGCGCTAAGGTAAGGCGGGTGTGGGCGGGAGCGCTGATCCGCGCGGTCGCTGGGCCGGGGACTAGCGAAGCAACACCCGTGGCTGCCACTTTATGCCTGCAAAGTCCGTATGACCTCACAGCGAGTCGCGCCTTCTCATAATCGCTAGGCCGCGGGACGGCCCAGCGATCCGCGCGGCGGCGCTACGCGCCTTGTTCCGCGCAGAAGTAAACGAAACGCCCCCCTGTCACCCAGCCGCCGCGCCCTTCAATCGCAAAAACAGGCTCTCCTCGTCATCATTGCGGAAGAACGGCACCGACACGGGCGGGTTGCGGTCATGTGCGCGCGCCGTGACCTCGGCCAGCACCACCTCGGTAATAAACGGCAGGTCAAAGCGGCGCGCCTCTTCCAAGGGAATCCACTGCAAATGGCTTAATTCCTCGCAGGCGGCGGAAAAATCGTCCGGGTCTCCGGCCAATGCCTCGGCATGCACCAGAAAGAACCGCGCATCAAAGCGGCGCGGGCGGCCCGGCGGGGTGATGGCGCGAAACACGAATTGCAGCGGATCAGCCACCGGCACCAGACCGCGCGCGGCAAAGCCCGCCCAATCGCCGGGCACCGCCCCCGGCCATGCGCCGGGCATCCCAAGCGCCAGCCCGGTTTCCTCCCACAGTTCCCGAATGGCGGCGGCGGCAATCGCGTGGCTCAGATCGCGGTCGCAATCCTCGGTCAGCCGCGTGGCGCAGAGCGGCGGCAGAGGGCGTGCCAGCGGAATACCCGCGTCCCCCGCATCGACCGCCCCACCGGGAAAGACGAATTTGTTGGGCATGAACGCGGCGGTCGCCCCGCGCTGCCCCATAAGCACATGCGGGCGGTCCGGATCGCGCAATACGATCACGGTCGCGGCGTCGCGAATGGCGGTCTTGTCGATTGCGGTCATGCCTGCCCCTTTGCGGCGGGGCTAGTGGCTCATCTTGAACCCATGCATCAGCCGCGCCCATTGAAAGGCCACAATGGCCCCCTTCAACCGTGGCAAAAGGTAGAGCGACAGCGCGATGGTGCCAATAGCGAATATGGTAAAGAGCACCAGAGGTTCGGGCCGGAACTGCACAAAGGCGATATGCAGCAGCGGGGCCATCAGATGCCCCACAATCAGAATCGTCAGATAGGCCGGGCCATCGTCGGCGCGCGCATGGCTCAGATCCTCGCGGCAGACCGGGCAGGTGTCGCGCAGTTTGAGATAGCTGCTGAGAATCGGACCGCTGCCGCAATTCGGGCATTTGCGGGAAAAGCCACGGCGCAGCGCAGGCCACAGGGCCCGGTCGGTTTGGGGTATCGTTGTGTCGCGCATCGTGGCCTCGCTCTGGGTTTACGCAAATATGGCGCATGCCGGTCCTAGAGAAAAGGTGACAGACCGTCCTTGCGGCGCGATGTCGCAAAAACCGCGGCTGTCCGCAATTAATTTCATCTCCTGCGACGGAGCGGGCAGCACCCCGCGTTAGAGACCTTAGAAACGCCCCGAAGAGCGGGGCGCTTCGCGAGATGACATCAAATCCCTGAGGGAGATCAAGACGATGAAAAAGACAGCGTTGATGGTGGGTCTGACGACTGCGATTCTGGCCGGTGGGCTGAGTGTGGCACAGGCCGACAGCCACAAGGGCAAGATGGGCATTGGCATGCGCCACAGCTTTGAAGAGCTGGATGCCGATGCAGATGGCAAGATCACACCCGAGGAAATGACCGCCCATATGCAGGCCCGTTTCGAGGGGGCCGATAGCGATGGCGACGGGGCCCTGTCCAAGGACGAGTTGGTCGCGCGCATGACCGAGCGTCAGGCCGAACGCATGGCCGCCTATGCCGATCACATGATCGAGCGGCACGATGCCAACAGCGATGGCAAGCTCAGCCCCGACGAAATGCAGGCCCGCAACAAGGGCAAGATGTTCGAAAAGATCGACGCCGATGGCGATGGCGCGATTTCCAAGGAAGAGTTCTCCGAGATGCGCGGCAAGCATCACGGCAAGATGAAGGACAAGAAGGCAAGCGAGTAACATTTGCCGGCGCGGGGCACGCCCCCGCGCCGGGCCTCTGGTCAGGGGCCGATCCGAAGGATACGCTAGAGGGCGATGCGCATGCCATTCGACGCCATGGAGGATTTGCCCGACGACGCGCTCTTGGCGCGGTTCGCGGAGGGTGACGCCATGGCCGCGCGCATCCTGACACTGCGCCTCACACCGCGTGTCATGGCGCATGGCTACCGCCTCTTGGGCAACCGCACAGAGGCCGAGGATGTGGCGCAAGAGGCACTCTTGCGGCTCTGGCGGCAGGCCCCCGAGTGGCGCCCCGGCGAGGCCAAGGTCAGCACCTGGCTCTACCGCGTGGTGGCCAATCTCTGCATCGACCGGCGCAGACGGGCGCGCGGCGGCAATCTGCCGCTTGAGGCGATCCCCGAGCCCGAGGATGGGCAAGCCAGCGCCGCCGAGCAGATGCAGGACCGCGCCCGCGCCGATGCGCTGCAATCCGCGCTGGATCAGTTGCCCGAACGGCAGCGGCAAGCGGTGGTTCTGCGCCATATCGAAGGGTTGGCGAACCCGGATATCGCCGACATCATGGACGTGACCGTCGAGGCGGTCGAAAGTCTGACCTCACGCGGCAAGCGCGCACTCAGTGCGCTTCTGGCGGGGCGACAAGAGGAGTTGGGATATGTCGATGAGCGATAAGGATCAGGATATTGGCGGGCTTGGCGCGTTCTTTGACGCCGCCCGTGCCCATCCGCCGGCGCCTTCGGCAGAGTTGCTGGCGCGCGTCCTCAGCGATGCAGAGGCCGAACAGGTCTGGATCACCCGCCGGGCAGAGACCGCCCGCGCCGCGCCGCGCTCTGGTCTCTTGGAACAGCTCTATCGCCTGTTGGGCGGCTGGCCCGCGATGGCCGGGCTGACAACGGCCGTTTTGGCGGGCGTCTGGATCGGCACCGCCCTGCCCGAGGGACTATCCGGCAGCAGTGAGGCGGCCTATCTGGTCGATATCACACCCGAAGCGGTGTTTGAACTGGCAGGGGATTTCTGATGGCAGAGCAGCAGACCACAGCGCGGCCCAAGCCTTGGGTGCGGGCGCTTTTGGTGGCCTCTCTGGCGCTCAACCTTGCGGTGGCGGGGTTGGCGGCGGGCTGGGCGCTGCGCCATGGCGGCGATCATGCCGGTCATCACCCCTCGCGGCTCGACATGGCCGGGGGGCCGCTCACGCGCGCGCTCTCGGATGCGGACCGCCGCGCCATTGGCCGCGCGATGCGGGATGCCTGGCGCGACCGCGCTGATACCGCCCCCAGCATCGGCGAGAGTTTCGACGGGCTGGTCGCAGACCTGCGCGCCGTGCCGTTTGACGCCGACCGGGTCGCGGCGCAGATGCGCACCCAGCGCGACGGATTTGCCGCGCGCTTCGAGATGGGGCAGGAGGTGCTTTTGACGCATCTCGCGGCCATGTCTGATGCTGATCGCGCCGCCTATGCCGACCGTCTGGAGGCGCAGATCGCCGATTACCGCGCCAAGCGCGAGAAGCATCGCAAGGACTGACGCGCCTCACCCCCGCCGGAGGGCGCGCGGCGTGGTGCCATACTGCCGCCGCAGCGCGCGAGTGAGCGCCGCAGGCGATTCGTAGCCCGAGCGCAGCGCAATCTCCGCCATACCCAGCCGCGTGTTTTCGACCAGCTTGCGCGCCGCCGCGAGCCTGAGACGGCGATAGACCGCCCCCGGCGGTGCGCCAAGGCCCGCCCGAAACCGCCGATCCAACGTGCGCGGCTGGCACGACAGTCGCCGCGCCAGATCGCTCAGCGACAAAGGCCGCTCGACATTGTCGCGCATCAGCCCCAGCGCCCGTCGCAAGAGCGGATCACCCACCGCCGCATCCTCGCGCGCCGGGGTGACAGGCGGATCGCCATGCAGGAACAGCGCCTCGACATCAATTCGCACCGCCATACCCAGATGATCGCTGATCAGCCCCAGCGTGAGATCAAGCGCCGACATCGCCCCCGCACAGGTCATCCGCGTCCCGTCGCGCAGCACCCGCGCGCGTTCTGGCGTGACCGCCAGAAACCGCTCTGTAAAGGCATCGAGCAAGTCCCAATGCACCGTCGCCCGCCGCCCATCCAAGAGCCCCGCAGAGGCCAAGAGCCACGGTCCGCTATCCAGCCCCACCGTCACCTCCGCCCGCCGCGCCGCGCCTTGCAGCGCGCGGCGGGTGGCGGCGGTGTCGTGCCGGTCGTGATCGTAGCTCGCCAGCACAAAGAGGTAATCGCAGGCGGTCAGCGCCCCCAGCCCACCATGCGCCAGCACCTCGATCCCGCTGGATGAGCGCGCGGGCGCGCCGTCCAGTGTCAGGATCTGCCAGTCAAACCCGCGCCGCGGCCCCAGCGTATTGGCGGCGCGCAATGGCTCCAGACAATTGGCAAGGCACAGGTTCGAGAACCTGTCAAAGAGCAGGAGCGCGATGCGCACCGGGGCGCTGGATGATTTTGTCCATTGCGGCATGATTATTGTCTTATAGCGCACACTCAATCGCCCTGCCAGCACGTTAGGCTGAGGCCAACACCCAAGCCGGAGGATACCATGCCGCTCACCATGAACCGCGAGGTTTTCATCACCTGTGCCGTCACCGGATCGGGGGCGACGCAGGACAAAAGCCCGCATGTCCCGCGCTCGCCCAAGGACATCGCCGAGAGCGCGATTGCCGCCGCCAAGGCAGGGGCCGCCGTGGTGCATTGCCATGTGCGCGACCCCGAAACCGGCGCGCCCTCGCGCGATCTCAAACTCTTTCGCGAGTTGACCGACCGCATCCGCGACAGCGACACCGATGTGGTGCTCAATCTGACGGCGGGGATGGGTGGCGACATGATCTTTGGCGGCGTGGAATCGCCTCTGCCGCTCTCGCCCAAGGGCACCGATATGGCCGGTGCCACCGAGCGTGTCGCCCATGTCGCCGAATGCCTGCCAGAAATCTGCACCCTCGACTGCGGCACGATGAATTTCGCCGAGGCCGATTATGTCATGACCAACACCCCCGGCATGTTGCAGGCCATGGGCCGGATGATGACAGACCTGGGCGTAAAGCCCGAGATTGAGGCGTTTGACACCGGCCATCTGTGGTTTGCCAAGCAGCTGGTCAAGGATGGCATTCTGGAGCCCGACGCGCTGGTGCAGCTTTGCATGGGCGTGCCATGGGGGGCGCCGGACGATCTCAACACCTTCATGGCGATGGTGAATAACGTGCCAGAGAATTGGACCTTTTCCGCCTTTGCCCTTGGTCGCCACCAGATGCCCTATGTTGCGGCTTCGGTGCTGGCGGGCGGGCATGTGCGCGTCGGGCTTGAGGATAATCTCATGCTCGACAAGGGCGTTCTGGCCACCAATGCGCAACTGGTCGAGCGTGCCCGTGGCATTATCGAAGGTCTGGGCGCGCGCCTGATGACCCCCGCCGAGGTCCGGCAGAAACTGCGCCTCACCAAACGGGCCCCGCGCGGATGAACCAGCGCGTCGTGATCACCGGCGGCGCGTCGGGGATCGGGCGCAGGCTGGCCGAACGCTTTGCCGCACGCGGCGACCGGGTGGCGATTTGCGATGCCGATGGCGATGCGGTGGCCCGGATGCAGGCCGATCATCCCGCGATGATCGCGCATCAGGCCGACGTGACCGACGAGGCGCAGATGACGGCCTTTCTGGACGATGTCGAGGCGACATGGGGTGGGGCCGATGTGCTCTGCGCCAATGCCGGCACCGGCGGTCCTGCGGGCCGGATCGAGGATCTGGACTATGCCGCGTGGCAGGCCTGTGTCGGCGTCAACCTCTTTGGCACCTTCCTCGCGTGCCGATGGGCGGCACGGGTGATGCGGGCGCAAGGCGCGGGGCTGATCCTGATCACCACCTCCACCTCGGGCCTGCACGGCGTGCCCTATCGCACGCCCTATGTGGCCGCCAAATGGGGGCTGGTGGGGCTGACCAAGACGCTGGCGATGGAGCTTGGCCCCGCAGGCGTGCGCGTCAACGCCATCGCCCCCGGCGCGGTCGAAGGCCCGCGCATGGAGCGTGTCGTGGAGATGGAGGCCCGCGCCTCTGGCCGGAGTGAGGATGAGGTTCGCACGCTTTACGCGCGCGGCACCAGCCTGCGCACATGGGTCACGGCGGATGATCTGGCGGATATGGCGCTTTTCCTCGCCTCCCCCGCAGCAAACAAGATAACGGGCCAGATACTGGCCGTGGACGGACATACGGAGAGCATGGTCTAATGACGAGAACAGCAGCAATCATCGGCGGTGGCGTGATCGGCGGCGGCTGGGCCGCGCGTTTCCTCCTCAATGGCTGGGATGTGCGGGTGTTCGACCCCGACCCAGAGGCCGCACGCAAGATCGACGCGGTGCTGGCCAATGCCCGCCACGCCCTGCCCATGCTCTATGACGTGGCCCTCCCCCCAGAAGGCACGCTTAGCTTTCACACGACAATGTCCGAAACCGTCATGGGCGCAGAATGGATACAGGAAAGCGTGCCCGAGCGGCTGGAACTGAAACGCAAGGTCTTTCAAACCCTGCAAGAGCATTGCGATCCGGCGGCCATCATCGGCTCGTCCACGTCCGGCTTCAAACCCTCGGAATTGCAGGGCTGCGCCACGCGCCCCGAACAGATCGTAGTCACCCATCCGTTCAACCCGGTCTACCTCTTGCCGCTGATCGAACTGGTGACCACCGACAAAAACAACGCGACCCTTATCGCGCGCAGCAAGGACATCCTCACCTCGCTCGGCCATTTCCCCCTGCATGTGCAAAAGGAAATCGACGCTCATATCGCCGACCGCTTCCTTGAGGCCGTCTGGCGCGAGGCGCTCTGGCTGATCAAGGACGGCATCGCCACCACCGAGGAAATCGACAACGCCATCCGCTATGGCTTTGGCCTGCGCTGGGGCCAAATGGGCCTGTTCGAGACCTACCGCATTGCGGGTGGCGAGGCAGGCATGAAACATTTCATCGACCAGTTTGGCCCCTGTCTGCAATGGCCCTGGACCAAGCTGATGGATGTGCCGGAACTGACCGAGGACTTGGCCCAGATGATCGCCGATCAATCGGATGCGCAATCGGGTCATTTGACGATCCGCGAACTCGAACGCAAACGCGACAATAACCTTGTCGCCATGCTGCGCGCGCTGCGCCAACAGGGCAATGCGGCGGGACGGCTGATCAACGAACATCAGGCAACGATCACTGCCCCGCTCAGCGACAGCACGCCCATTATCAGTGCCCGCCGCGTGATCCCAGCGGATTGGACTGATTACAACGGCCATATGAACGAGGGCCGCTTTGGCCAGCTTTTCAGTGACGCCGCCGATGCGGTGATGGCCCATGTCGGCGCGGATGCCGCGTATATCGCGGGCGGTCTCAGCTATTTCACGGTCGAGAACACCATCAGCTTTCTGGCCGAAGCCCATGCCGGCGAATATGTCCGCGTCGAGACGCGTGTGACCCAAGGCGAAGGCAAGAAGCTGCGCTGTTTCCACGAGATGAAGCGCGAGAGCGATAGCGCGCTTCTGGCCACCTCCGACCAGTTCATGCTGCATGTCGATCTCACCTCCCGCAAATCCTGTGATCCGCGTGCCGATGTGCTGGCGCGAGTCGAGGCGCTCGCCAAACGGCACAAGGAGGCGTGACATGCATTTCGGATTGACTGACGAGCAGGACATGATCGTCTCCACCGTGCGCAGCTTTGTCGAGAATGAGATTTACCCCCACGAAGCCCTTGTCGAGCGCACCGGCGAGGTGCCCGCCGACGTGGCCCAAGCCATCAAGCAGAAAACCATCGACCTTGGCTTTTACGCCTGCAACTTTCCCGAGGCTGTCGGCGGCGCGGGGCTCAGCCACCTCGAGTTCGCCCTTGTCGAGCGCGAGTTGGGGCGCGGCTCCATGGCGCTCACGCATTTCTTCGGGCGGCCGCAGAATATCCTGATGGCCTGCAAGGGCGAACAGATCGAGCGCTACCTGCATCCGGCGGTGCGCGGCGAGCGGATGGATGCGCTCGCCATGACCGAACCGGGGGCCGGATCGGACGTGCGCGGCATGAAATGCACGGCGCGCCGGGATGGCGGTGATTGGGTGCTCAACGGCACCAAGCATTTCATTTCGGGCGCCGATCACGCCGATTTCGTCATCGTCTTTGTCGCCACCGGCGAGGATCAGACCGACAAGGGGCCGAAAAAGCGGATCACCACCTTCCTCGTGGATCGCGGCACGCCGGGCTTTACCATCCGCGACGGATACAAATCCGTCAGCCATCGCGGCTACAAGAACATGGTGCTGGAATTCGACGATTGCCGCCTGCCGGGTGCCCAGGTGCTGGGCGAGGTCGATGGCGGCTTTGCGGTCATGAACGACTGGCTCTACGCCACGCGGATCACCGTAGCCACCATGGCGGTGGGCCGCGCGCGCCGCTGCTTTGACCACGCGCTGCGCTATGCGGCGGAGCGGGAACAATTCGGGCAGGCGATCGGCAAGTTCCAGGGCGTCAGCTTTCAACTGGCCGACATGATCACCGAGATCGACGCGGCCGATCTTTTGACCCTCAATGCCGCCTGGCGGCTCGATCAGGGCCTGCCCGCCAACCGCGAGATCGCCAGCGCCAAGCTCTATGCCTCGGAAATGCTGGCCCGCGTGACCGATGCCACGCTGCAAATCCACGGCGGTATGGGGCTGATGGACGACCTCCCGATCGAGCGGTTCTGGCGCGATGCACGGGTCGAACGCATCTGGGACGGCACGTCCGAGATCCAGCGCCATATCATCAGCCGCGAGATGCTGCGGCCTTTGGGAGCGTAAGAGTTTTGATGCCACCGGCGGGGATATTTGCAGCAAGAAGAAAGGGGGAGACCGGCGTCCGGCCATCCCCCGGAGAGGACAATGCCTTTCTCCTTGCACGGTCATCGGCGTCCCCGCCTGTACCGTGGGACATGATTAGCGATGCGCGGTTAACAGACCGTTATGGCCGCTTCTTCTTGCCAGAAATATCCCCGCCGGAGGCATCCGACCTCTTTTCTCAAGGCCAGCCCCATGCGTGACCTCTCCCGCCTCCTGCGCCCCGCCTCCATCGCCGTGATTGGCGGCGGCACATGGTGTGCCAATCTCATCCGCCAATGCGCGGCCATGGGCTTTGCCGGGCCGGTCTGGCCAGTGCATCCGACCAAGGCGGAGATCGGCGGCGCGCGCGCCTATCCGTCGCTTGACGCCCTGCCCGGCGTGCCCGATGCGGTCTTTGTCGGCGTTAACCGCGAGGCGACGATCACAACCATTGCGCAGCTTCGGGATATGGGCGCGGGCGGCGCTGTCTGCTTTGCCGCAGGCTTTCTCGAGGCCGAGGCAGAGCTGGGCGACGGTGCGCAGATGCAGGCGCGACTGCTGCAAGCGGCGGGCGCGATGCCGATTATCGGCCCCAATTGCTATGGCTTCGTCAATTACCTCGATGGTGCGCTGCTCTGGCCTGATCAGCATGGCGGGCAACGCTGCAAGAGCGGCGTGGCGATCCTCACGCAAAGCTCGAACATCGCCATCAACCTCAGCATGCAGGCGCGCGGCCTGCCGATTGCCTATCTCATGACGGTGGGCAATCAGGCGCAGTTGGGTCTTGCCGACCTTGGCCGTGCGCTTCTTGAGGATCCCCGCGTCACCGCCCTTGGCCTGCATATCGAGGGGGTGGGTGATCTGCGCGCCGTTGAGGCCTTGGCCGAGGCTGGGCACAAGGCGGGCAAATCCATCGTTGCGCTCAAATCCGGGCGCTCGGACCAAGCGCGCGCCGCCACGCAATCGCACACCGCCTCATTGGCCGGGAGTGGCGCGGGGGCGGCCGCCCTCTTGGCGCGGTTGGGCATCGCGCAGGTCACATCCCTGCCACAGATGCTGGAAACCCTGAAACTGCTGCATTTTGCAGGCCCCTTGCCGGGCAATGCTATAGCCTCGATCTCTTGTTCTGGCGGCGAGGCGAGCCTGATGGCCGACACCGCCCTTGAACACGACGTTACCTTGCCGCCGCTCACCCCCGCACAGGCCAGCGCCCTGCGCGCCGCCCTCGGACCACGGGTGGCTCTGGCCAACCCGCTGGACTACCACACCTTTATCTGGGGCGATGTGCCTGCCATGGCCGCGACATTCACCGCCGCCCTTGATGGCCCCGCCGACATCGGCGTGCTGATCGCCGATTTTCCGCGTCCCGACCGCTGCGATCCCGCTGCCTGGGACTGTATTTTCGAGGCGGGCGCAGAGGCGCAAGGCCGGGTGGGCAAGCCGCTCGCCCTGATCGCCACCCTGCCCGATTGCCTGTCCGAGAGCGTGGCCGAGCGCGCCATTGCAAGCGGTTTGATCCCACTGGCCGGGCTGGATGATGGTCTTGCCGCCATTGCCCACGCCGCGTGGCTGGGACAGGCGCGCACCACACCGGCCCCCCTGCTTCTGCCCGGCACGCCCGCGCAGCCCCGCACCTTGACCGAGGCCGAGGCCAAGGCCGCGCTCGCCGCCCATGGTTTGCGCATCCCGCAGGCCCGCCGCGCCACCTCTGCTGCTGATCTCACCCCGATCCTCACCGCCATGCCCCTGCCATTGGTGATCAAGGCCGAGGGGCTGGCGCATAAGACCGAAGCCGGCGGCGTGGTCTTTGTCCGCCACGCGGGCGACCGTCCCGAGGCAGAGGCCACGGCCCGCGCCATGCCCTGTCAAAGCTGGCTGATCGAGGAGATGATCGCGGGCACGATTGCGGAACTGCTGATCGGTGTGCTGCGTGATCCGGCGCATGGTTTCGTGCTGACGCTGGGCGCGGGTGGCACGCTCACCGAGATCCTGCGCGATACAACCTGCCTGCTCTTGCCGGTGACGGAGGCGGACATTACGCAGGCGTTGAACCGCCTGCGCCTTGCACCCCTGCTGGGCGGCTATCGCGGCCAGCCCGCCGCCGACCGCGCCGCCATCCTCCGGGCGGTCATGGCGGTTCAGGACTATGTGACCGCCCATGCCGACAGCCTGGAAGAGGTGGAAATCAACCCGCTCCTCTGCACCGCCAAGGACGCAGTTGCCGTGGATGCGCTCATTACCAAGGGAGAGAGACCATGACCGACACCCCCATTCGCACCGAACGCAACGGAGCCGTGCTTGAGGTGACACTGGACCGCCCCAAGGCGAATGCCATCGACGCCGCCACCAGCCGGATCATGGGCGAGGTGTTTCGCGCGTTCCGCGACGATCCCGAGCTGCGCGTGGCGATCCTGACCGGGGCGGGCGAAAAGTTCTTTTGCCCCGGCTGGGATCTCAAATCCGCCGCAGAGGGCGAGGCGCCGGACAGCGACTATGGCGTCGGCGGCTTTGGCGGATTGCAGGAATTGCGCGGGATGAACAAGCCGGTGATTGCCGCCATCAATGGCATCGCCTGTGGCGGCGGGCTGGAACTGGCGCTGTCGGCGGACATTATCCTTGCCGCTGAGCACGCCAGTTTTGCCCTGCCCGAAATCCGGTCCGGCACCGTGGCCGATGCCGCCAGCGTGAAACTACCCAAACGCATCCCCTATCACATCGCCATGGAACTCCTGATCACGGGCCGCTGGTTTGATGCAAAAGAGGCCGCGCACTGGGGGCTGGTCAACCACGTCCATCCCGCCGACCGGCTGATGACCGAGGCCCGCGCCATGGCCCAGACCATCGCCAGTGGCCCGCCGCTCGTCTATGCCGCGATCAAGGAAATCGTGCGCGAGGCCGAGGCGCTACGCTTTCAGGATGCGATGAACCGGATCACCCGGCGACAGTTCGAGACGGTGGATAGTCTCTACGCCTCTGAGGATCAGCAAGAGGGCGCGCGCGCCTTTGCCGAAAAGCGTGATCCGGTGTGGAAGGGGCGTTGACTAGGTTTCGATTGGGCAGAGCGGGGAATGGCCTGAAGGGGACATTGGACCTGAGCGATGAGCCGCGCGGTCGCTGGGCCGGGGACTAGCGATGCAACGGCGGCAACTGCCACTTAATGCAAGCAAAGTCCGTATGACTTCTAAGAGATGCACTACATCTCAAAATCGCTAGGCCGTCACGCCAAAGGCGTGCCGAGGCAAAGCGGCGCACCTTCGGTGCGACGGACGGCCCAGCGATCGCGCGGCGGCGCTTCGCGCCTTGTTCCGCGCGCGTGTCAAATTAAACGACAGCTTCAGGCCAAAACCCGTCCTGCCGCCTCCCAGCCCCTCAAATCCGTCCGAACACAGCCGCCAGTATCTCGCCAAGCCGTGCGGCGTCTTCCTCGGTAAAGGCCGCCTGTTGATCGCTGTCGATATCGAACACCGCAATCACCCGCCCCGCCCCATCCCGCACCGGCAACACGATCTCGGACCGGGTGGAACTGGCACAGGCGATATGATCCGGAAAGGCCTCGACATCCGGCACCAATTGCACCGTGCCCATGCGCGCCGCAGCGCCACAGACACCGCGTGAAAACGGGATGCTCAGGCATCCATGCCCGCCCTGATAGGGTCCGATCTTGAGCATTTCGGGCGCTGTCACACGGTAAAACCCGGTCCAGTCAAACCGATCATCGGCATGATGCACCTCGCACACCACAGTGGCCATCAGCGCAACCTCGTCGCTCTCCCCGTCGGTGAGCGCGGCGATGGTCCGTGCAATATGGTCATAATCAATCCGCATGCCCGCGATATGCCACGCCCTGCGATCCAATACCAGAGCCTGCGATCCGGTTGCATCCTGTGCCCGACCATGGCAAAGACGCGCCCCGAATACGAATCCGACATCGACTATAAGGAAACCGACACATGTCCCGTCTGAGCCTGCACCGCAACCTGACCCGTGATCTGGAACCGCTGGCGCGGCTTTTGACTGACAAGGATGATCTGGCGCTGGTCAATCCGCAGGCCAGCCATCCGTTCGACGCGCGCGAATGGGCGCTGAAATGGGTGGGCGATCTTGAGGACGAGACCTTTTATCTCTGTGACGAAGACGGGCACGAAGTGGGCTTTTTCGCCCTGCGCGTCGGCGTCGGCCCCGAAGTGCGCCACCTCACCTATGTCTTTGTCGAAGAACGTATGCGCGGCGGCACCGGCGAGGTGCTCTTGTCCCTCGCCGAAGAGGCCGCGCGCCAACTCAACGCGCTGACCATCACCCTCAAGGTGGAGCTCGACAACGCGCCCGCGCTCAACCTCTATCGCAAGGCGGGATACGAGGAACTGTCGCGCCGCCGGGGCATGGCCACCATGCGGCGCGATCTAGAGGCGGCCTGATCAGCATCAGACCCGTTCAATCGCAATCGCAGTCCCCTCGCCGCCACCGATACAGATGGCGGCCACGCCACGGCGCAGCCCGCGTGTTTCCAATGCGTTGAGCAGCGTCACCATGATCCGCGCGCCGGACGCACCAATCGGATGACCGAGCGCACAGGCCCCGCCATTGACGTTGATCCGCTCCCGCGCCACGCCCATCTCGTGCATGAAGGCCATGGGCACCACCGCAAAGGCCTCGTTCACCTCCCAGAGATCGACATCCGCCACGCTCCAGCCCAGCCGGTCCAAGAGCTTGCGCGCCGCAGGCACCGGCGCGGTGGTAAAGAGGCCGGGGGCCTGCGCATGGCTCGCATGCCCCATGATCCGGGCGCGAATTTGCAAGCCCCGCGCCTCTGCTGCCGCGCGCGACGCCAGCACCAGCGCCGCCGCGCCATCGCTGATCGACGAGGAATTGGCCGCCGTCACCGTGCCGCCCGCGCGAAACGCCGGTTTCAGCGTCGGGATCTTCTCGGGCCGCGCCTTGGCGGGTTGCTCATCGGCGGTGATCACCGCCTCGCCCTTGCGGGTCCGGACCGTGACCGGGGCAATCTCGCGCGCGAAGGCACCCGAGGCCTGCGCCTCCAGCGCGCCCTGTAACGAGGCCAGCGCATAGGCATCCTGCGCCTCGCGGGTGAACTGAAATGCCTCGGCGCAATCTTCGGCAAAGGTGCCCATCAGGCGGCCCTTGTCATAGGCATCCTCCAGCCCGTCGAGAAACATGTGATCGACCACCTGCGTATGACCCAAGCGCGCCCCGCCGCGCATCTTGGGCAAAAGGTAGGGCGCGCCCGACATCGATTCCATGCCGCCCGCGATCATCACCTCAACTTGGCCCAGAGCGATCTGGTCAAAGGCCAGCATCGCCGCCTTCATCCCCGATCCGCACATTTTGTTGAGCGTGGTGGCCGGCACCTCTTCGCCAAGACCGCCCAGAAACCCGGCCTGTCGCGCCGGGGCTTGCCCCTGCCCTGCGGGCAGCACGCAGCCCATCAGCACCTCATCAACGGTCTTGGCCCCGGCATCCGCCAGTGCCGCGCGAATCGCAACCCCGCCCAGTTCCGCCGCCGACACCCCATCGAAATCGCCTTGAAATCCGCCCATGGGCGTGCGCGACGCCCCTGCGATCACCACATCTTGCATCTTTGCCTCCTCGCAAATCCTGATCCTGCATACCGAATGGTAAGGAATTGGGTCTAGCGTGCCCTGTATTACTACGTATCCCGCCGGAGGCACCATGGATCTGCAATCCACCCAGTATTCTCAGATGACCATCATCACGGTTGGCGAGGCGCGCATTGATGCCGCCGCCGCCATCCGGTTCAAGGACGCCATGCGCGCCGCCACCGCGACCGGGGCGGGGCATGTGGTGCTGGACCTCAGCAATGTGACCTTTGTCGATTCGAGCGGTCTGGGCGCGATTGTCGCCGCGATGAAACAGATGGGGGGCGCGCGGCGGCTCGATCTGGCCGGGCTCACGCCCGATGTCGCCAAGGTGTTTCGCCTGACCCGGATGGAATCGGTCTTTACGATCCATGATGATATCCTCGATCTCAGATCCCGCGCCACCGGGTGACCCGGTTGAGCGCACAGCGCCATGACCATCACCAAAGGGAGCGCGCGTTGACCCAGCACGCCACACCACAGAGCAGACCGCAGAGCACACCACAGAGAACGTCACAGAGGTTCACACTCACCGCAACGGCAACGGACGACCTCACGGTGCGGGACATCCTCGCACAGGCGCGGCACTGGCTGCAGGCGCAGGGCATAGCAGAGGACCTCTGTGGTTCAGTCGAACTCGCCTTGGCCGAGGCGCTCAACAATATCGTGGAACATGCCTATGCAGCGGACGCACGGGGCGCGATCCGCCTCGTCGCCACTTTGTCCCCGGCGCGGCTCATCTGCGTGCTCAGTGACCACGGCAGGGCCCTGCCCGGGCTTGACCTTCCCGGCGGCGATCGTCCTGCACACACCGTCGCGCGCGACAATCTGCCCGAGGGGGGATTCGGCTGGTTTCTGATTCGCGCCCTCACGGACCGGATCGACTATCGCCGCCACGCGGGCTGGAACCACCTGACGCTCGCCTTCGGGCGGAGCGCGCCCTGATACAACCAGAGGAATCGCCCGCCGCAATTTTACCTCAATCTGAGCAAACTCACGCCGCACAGCCCCAGCATAACGAAGTCTGTAGCTGCATATGGCTTCCCTCGGCGGCGCGTGTAATTGCCCCCACCCAGCGCGCGACGCCGAGGTTTTACCACCCCTCCCCGATTGGCAAATCCTGCGACTGCGCCTAGTGTCCTTTTACCACTGACACAAGGACACGATATGCGCGATTTTCATACGCCCGGCCGCTCGGCCACATTCGCCACCAATGGGATGTGCGCCACGTCGCATCCACTTGCGGCCAAGGCTGCGATCGACATGCTCGAACGCGGTGGCAACGCCATGGATGCCGCCATCGCGGGCGCGGTCCTGCTCGGCCTCTGCGAGCCACAGATGACCGGCATCGGCGGTGATTGTTTTGTGCTTTTCAACGCGCCCGGCAGCAACACCATTCAGGCGCTCAACGGCTCTGGTCGCGCACCCGCTGGCGCCTCTGCCGCCGCGCTGCGTGCCGCAGGCCATGACACTGTGCCGCTCCAGAGCGCGCATGCGGTCACCGTCCCCGGTGCCATCGACGCCTTTTGCCAACTCAGCGCCGATCACGGGCGGCTTGGGCTCGATGCGCTCTTGGCCCCCGCCATCCGCTATGCCGAAGAGGGCGTGCCAGTGGCCCCCCGCGTGGCCTTTGACTGGCCCACAGCGGGCGCTGTGCTTCAGGGGCATGGCCGCACCCATTTCATGCCCACAGGCACCCCGCCCAAGGCAGGCCAGATGTTCCGCGCCCCCGGTCAGGCCGAGGTGCTGCGCCGCGTCGCCAAGGATGGCCGCGCCGCCTATTACGAGGGCGAAGTGGCCGAAGACATCCTCGCCACGCTCAACGCCATGGGCGGCACCCATACGGCCGCCGATTTCGCCGGCCAGCGCTGCGATTACACCACCCCGGTCAGCGGCGATTACAAAGGTGCCAATCTGGTCGAGCATCCACCAAACGGCCAGGGTGCCACCGCGATCCTGCTGCTCAACATCCTGAAACATTTCGATATGGCCAGCATGGACCCGTTTGGCGCAGAGCGTGTCCATATCGAGGCCGAGGCCACCAAGCTCGCCTATGACGCGCGCAACCGCTTTATCGCCGACCCCGATCACATGCGCAAACTCGACTATATGCTCTCGGATGAGACGGCAGCGAAACTGGCCGCGCTGATTGATCCCAAACGCGCCATGGCCGCCGCCAAACCCCTGACCGAGTCGGTGCATCGCGACACGATCTATATTACCGTGGTGGACCGTGACCGGATGGCGGTGTCGCTGATCTATTCGATCTTCCACGGGTTCGGCTCTGGCATCGCGTCCGAGAAATTCGGCGTGCTACTGCAAAACCGCGGCGCGGGCTTTACTCTGGAAGAGGGTCATCCCAACGAATTCGGCGGCGGCAAGCGCCCGATGCACACGATCATCCCCGGCATGTTGACCGAGAATGGCCGCGTCACCATGCCCTTTGGCGTGATGGGCGGCTCGTATCAGTCAACGGGGCATGCGCGGATGGTGTCGAACCTGCGCGATTTCGGGATGGACCCGCAATCCGCCATCGACGCACCGCGCGCCTTTGCCGATCCTCTGGGCCTCAATCTTGAGCGGGGCTATGGTGACGATGTGGCACAGACCCTTGCCGACATGGGGCATGACATCCTGCGTCAACCCGGCCCCATCGGCGGTGCGCAGGCGATCTATATCCATGAGGACGGTGTTCTTGAGGGGGGCAGCGACCCGCGCAAGGACGGCTGCGCGCTCGGGTATTGAGATCGGAGAGGGTGCGCCAGTCCGGCGCGCCCTGCCTGCATCAGTTCAACTGGAAATGCAGCGGGTAATGCCCATCCTCGAACGGCCCGAAGAGATCGGGAATGTCCGGGTGATCCACCGGTTCGCCCGAATAATCGGCCACGAGGTTCTGTTCGCTCACATAGGCCACATAGTAGCTCTGCTCGTTTTCCGCCAGCAGGTGATAGAACGGCTGTTCCTTGGACGGGCGGCTGTCCTCGGGAATCGAGGCATACCATTCCTCGGTATTCGAGAACTGCGGATCGACATCAAAGATTACCCCGCGAAACGGGTGCTTCTTGTGACGGACCACTTGGCCCAGATGATATTTTGCACGTGTTCTAATCATATCGCGTTTGCCCCTACCTTTGGATTGTAAACCTTTCAAGGGTGGTTTGTCCAATAATCGGCTGAAACAGTTGGGAAACAGTCTGTGAACCCAGGCGTGACAGCGGACTTCGGCGCAAAGCCCGTGAATTCGTGATTCCCCCCGGAAACGCTTTCCGCTAAACTGGCAAAAAAAAAGAGAGCGAGAGGCAAATGAGCAGAACTCTTCGCGCGTTGATGGTGTTGTTCGTGCTGGCCTCCTGTGGGGGCGGCAATGGCTATGGCACTGCCCCGCGCAATCTTGACCACGCATGCGCCATTCTGGATGAGCGTCCCGAATACGCCCGCGCCTTTCGCGCGACCGAGCGCAAATGGGGCGTGCCAGCCCATGTGCAGATGGCGACACTCTATCAGGAAAGCAAATTCATCAGCGATGCGCGCACGCCGTTTCGCTGGACGCTCGGCATTATCCCGACCGGACGAATCAGTTCGGCCTATGGCTATAGTCAGGCCCTCGATGGCACCTGGGAAGAGTATCAGCGCGCCACCGGCCAATACAGCGCGCGGCGGACCGATATCAGGGATGCCTCGGATTTCATGGGCTGGTACATGGCACAATCCAACGAACGGTTGGGCATTTCGCTCAGCGATGCGCGCAACCAGTATCTCGCCTATCACGAGGGGCGTACCGGATTCGCGCGTGCCAGTTACAACAGCAAACCGTGGCTGTTGCGTGTGGCGAGCGATGTGGAAAGCCGGTCTCAGACCTATCGCGCCCAGCTTGGCACCTGCGCGCGTCGTCTGATCTGAAAGGGCAACGGCGGTTCGTCCGTCAGGCCGGGCCGCTTATCGGTCCATCCGCATGCGGTCCTTGCCGGGAATGACGAAACTGTCGTCATTCAGCCGGACATCGCGCTGCATGTCCCCCAGAACAACCGTGGTCTGACTGCCGCTGCCGTCATGGATCACCCATTGGCGCAATTCCACGGGGTTACCTGTAAAGACCAGATCAATGCTGCCGTATTCCGGGTTTGCCGGGTCTTGCGCCCGCACCGTGGTCGAGGTGCCGTCGCTGCCATACCCCACCACCATACGCTCGCGCGTCAGGTCCACGTTGCGTGCCAGAATGATCTTGAGCGGGGTGCGGTTGAGCGGATAGCCCTGCGGCCCGTCGTTCGAGCGCGGATCAATGATACCGACCGTATCGCCATCCGCCACCACCAACGCCTCTTCTGGCGGGTCATATTCGAACCGCACCCGACCGGGACGCTTGATCAGAATGCGCCCAGTGCTGATCGTGCCATCCTCATTGATCTGGGTAAAGGCACCCTGAGCGGTCTTCAACCCGTTGAGATAGGTGGAAATTTCCCCCAAAGACAGCTTTTCCGCCGCCGCCGGGAGGGCCATCGCCGCCCAGAGGACGGGCACCATGAGAATACGCATATGTTTCATGCTCTCAATTTAGGGCGTCCCGCGCGGGATTGCACCAGTGGGAGAGGTAAAAAAATCGTGGAACAGGCGACAGGCCGCCGAATCCGCAGCGGTCTACTGCGGCTCCGGCACCAGCACCTCGCGCTTGCCGACGTGATTCGAGGAACTGACGACGCCCTCATCCTCCATCTGCTCGACCAGACGCGCGGCCTTGTTATAGCCAATCGCCAGTTTCCGCTGAATATAGGAGGTCGAGCATTTGCGATCCTTGATCACAATGGCCACGGCCTGATCATACAGCAGATCATCGCCCTCAGCCCCGCTCCCCGACGACAGGCCCAGCACCGCATCAATGCTCTCGGCCTTGTCCTCGTCCGGGCCTTGCAGCACCGATCCCACATAGGTCGGCGGGCCGTAAGCCTTGAGGTGATTGACCACCTCTTCAACCTCTTCATCGCTCACGAATGGACCGTGGCAGCGGGTAATCTTGCCGCCCCCGGCCATATAGAGCATGTCGCCCATGCCCAGGAGCTGCTCCGCCCCCATCTCGCCCAGAATGGTGCGGCTGTCGATTTTTGACGTGACCTGAAACGAAATCCGCGTCGGGAAATTCGCCTTGATCGTGCCGGTGATCACATCGACCGAGGGGCGCTGCGTCGCCATGATGAGGTGAATACCAGAGGCGCGCGCCATCTGCGCCAGACGCTGAATACAGGCCTCGATCTCTTTGCCCGCGACCATCATCAGATCGGCCATCTCGTCGACGATCACCACGATATAGGGCATCTTCTCGGGGGCGAATTCCTCGGTTTCAAACACCGGCTCGCCGGTATCGTCGTCAAACCCGGTCTGCACCGTACGGCTGAACATCTCGCCTTTCTTGAGCGCCTCGGCCACCCGGCCATTATAGCCGTCGATATTGCGCACGCCCATCTTGGACATCTTGCGATAGCGGTCCTCCATCTCGGCCACCACCCATTTGAGCGCGACCACCGCCTTTTTCGGATCGGTCACAACGGGGGAGAGAAGATGCGGAATGCCGTCATAAACGCTGAGTTCCAGCATCTTGGGGTCGATCATGATCAGACGGCATTCATCCGGCGTCAGCTTGTACAAGAGGCTCAGGATCATGGTGTTGATCGCCACCGATTTCCCCGACCCCGTCGTGCCCGCGATCAAGAGGTGGGGCATCTTGGCAAGGTTGGCCACGATCGGATCACCGCCAATATCCTTGCCCAGCGCCAAGGGCAGCTTTTGATTGCCATCGCCATAAGCGCGGCTCGACAGGATTTCGCGAAAGCCCACCATCTCGCGGTTGTCATTGGGCAATTCGATACCGATGACGCTCCGCCCCGGCACCGTCGAGACCCGCGCCGAGAGCGCCGACATCGAGCGCGCAATATCATCCGCCAGACCGATCACCCGGCTCGCCTTAAGCCCCGGTGCCGGTTCCAGCTCATACATCGTGACCACGGGACCGGGGCGCACGCTGACAATCTCGCCCTTGACGCCGTAGTCATCCAGCACGCTTTCCAGCATCCGGGCGTTTTCTTCCAGCGACTCATCGCTCAGGTGATGCCGCTGAATCTGCTCGGGGTCCGCCAAGAGGCTGAGCGGCGGCAGTTCATATTCCGGTTGCGCCGGGGCCTCGAACTTCAGGGTCGGTTGCGCCTCGGCCATCGCCCGCGACGAGGGCTGCACCGGCTTGCGCGGGGCGTGCTGCACCACCTTGCGCGGCTCGGGCACCGGAATGCGCGGCGCGGGGGCGGCCCTCTCGAGTGCATCCTCCAACCCATCCTCCAGCCCATAGGCCTCGATCATCGTATCGAAATCCTCGTCCTCCTGCATGTCCAGCATCGCCGCCGGCGCTTGGACCGGGGCGCGCGCCGTCATCAGCGGCTCTGAAGGATAGACAG